>JAGART010000173.1 GCA_017622115.1 Clostridia bacterium | reverse complement strand
GTCATAATACCCCACCGCATCTAATAACGCATATGCTGCGGTTACGTTAATTGTGCCATTCGTGTTGAATAGATTTGTTGTGAGTGTCGCACTCTCGGTCGTGGCTGTCGTTTGTGGCTTACTACACACAACCCCAACAACTACACCACTTGCCAAAAGTGCGAGAGCCATAAAACACGACACTACTAGGCTTATGATTTTTTGTTTTGTCATTTTCGTTTCTTTTCTTTTTCCTCCTTTTTTGTATAAACTAATTATGACAAAATTTTGCTATTTTGTAAAACGTTTTTGACAAGTTTCTGTAAAAAAATAAAAAAGACAACAAACGTTGTCTGTTAGTTGCGAGATTATCACGTCATTTCATTCCTCGCAATGACAGAGTAATTTTAATTATTATTTTTTAGGGCACTTTGTCATTGCGAAATTTACAAAGTAAATTGTGGCAATCTCGCCTTTTATTTAAAAAACATTAATTTACTAATCTCATACGCTTAACAATAAAAACACCACATATGCAGCACAAATTAAAACACCCGCCCCCACTTGAATTGGCAAAGAATATTTATAATTAGAGCGTGAGCGCCTAATAAAAGAGAATGAGAGCAACACAAAAGCAGCGGCGACAAGACAAGCAGAAAGAATTATACTTTGCATATCAGTTAAGAATACAGTACCAGCGGTAAAGCAAATATCAGCAAGAGCAATAACAGTAAAGTTAAACAAGCAAGAGCCTACGATATTTCCATAACCTGCATCAAAGTTGCCCAAACGCACAAGAGCAAAAGTTGAAACGATTTCAGGCAAACTTGTAGCAATACCTAAAAATAACGCACCAGCAAGCCCCCTACCCAAATTATATTCAGTAGCAATTATATCTACCATAAAGGTCATAGCAACAGACACACCTACCAACACGACAGCACAAAGAATGAACCACAAAACTATTTGCTTTACTGACATTGCTTCTACTTTATTAGCAGATTGAGAAACAGCCTCATCATCTTTAATAATAATAGAGTTATCTTTCTTTTCGATATTAACGATTACAGCATCTTGAGGTTCGGCTGGCTTTTCTCGTGTAAAAAAGATAGCCAAAAAGTAAAGAACTAAAATAATAGGAGTAAGTATATTAATGTTTAAGTAAGGAATAACAATTTGAATATTAAATATAGAACAAATAAGGATTAACACAGCAACTAGCAAAGTAAACGCACAAGTAATTACATTTGATTTTGAAACATCTTTTGTTTTAACACGTTTTGCAAAAATCACCATTAAAAACCCAACAATAGCGATATCAAAAACATTTGAGCCTAAAATATTGCCTAGTGTCATTTCTGGTTCGCCCAAAATAGCGGCAGTTATACTAGTAATGAGTTCGGGCAAACTTGTAACTGCGGCAAGCAAAACTCCACCTAAAAAAGCACCAGAAAGTTTTGTTTTTTTGTCAAGAGCATCAATAAATACAGCAAGTTTATTTGATACAAACACGACAACAACGAGTGAGATTATATACGGAATCCAAATCCACCACATAAAGCACTTCCTTTAAAATATATTAGATTTTTATTTTATCAAATATCCAGATTTTTGTCCATTAAAAACGAGTAATTAAAAAAAGTTTTGCCAAAAATTTACAATGTCTTGAGCAAGTCCGCTTGATTGAGTAGTTTGCTCCTCGGTTGAACCGTTTTGAGGTTCTTGTACTGGGCGAGTTTTAGTACCAACAACTTTTACGCCTTGAACTGCGTGATAAGTAACACGGCGAAGCAATTTACGTTCGATTAATTTAACACCATTGTAAGTTTCCAAAATAGCACGTACTTTATAACCTTTTTTAGGTACAGTAATATATGCAGTTTCATCTGTATAATTTACAAGATTAGTATATTCCAACTTCTCATCAATAACGATTTCATCTGCTTTTGGCTCGATAGTTTTTTCAATTTCAGTAACACGTTTATAAGTATAATTTTTATTATTCGGTTTTCCATAAATTTCGAAATACACTTGATTATTCTTTACAAAACCACGCAAAAACATAGGCGAATTTGTATTATTAACCCAACACAAATCAGAAGTACCATAATTGACCATAGCATCAAAACCTAGATTTACGTAATTACTTGTAAGCGAATGGCTGTGGAGTTCGGTTATATCAAGTCCAGCAAGTAAAAGAGCATTATAAAGAGTTGTACTTACTTGACACACCCCGCCCCCAAAGTCTTCTACATATTTTTTATCTAAAATAACACGAGCAGGTTTATAACCATTTTGAGGGGAACGTTTACCAGTAATACTATTAAAACTAAATTCTGTACCATTAGTTATTTTTAACCCATTAAGTGCGGAAGTGGCAAGTTTAATATTATGTTTTCTATTTTCTACTTCGCCGTTAAAAGAAGTATGAAAACTAGCACGCAGATTACTATAATCTTTTATATCTTCATAAAACACATCGGGCATAAGCACTTTGGGTGTGAGATTTAAAGTAACATTGTAAGACTTTTCGAGTTTATTTGCTAAATCATTTAAAATTTGGTCAAAATCGAGCAAAAAACCATTTTTTTCGTGAGTAAAAGTAAATGGTTGTGAATTATTAGGATTAAATTTATATGTAGCATTTACGGGATTACGATTAATAGAACTTTTTATATTTTTTATGATAGGTTCTATACCAACAAAGCAATATTGCATAGCAACTTCGGGAGCAAAGCCCAAATCACGCACTTTACGCAAAAGATTAGCACGTGCTCTATTATCGCCCCACCTACCATATTTTTGACCGATTGATTGAAAGCAGAAACTAGATTTTTCGTGTTTGCTTGCATCATAAGTCCACGACAAGTCGCCATAATTAAAAGTAATTTTAGGCAAATCTGGCAAAGCGCTAACATCTACGGGACTAACAAAAACAAACAATGCTACACAAAAAATAACAAAAATTAACAATAACGACAACGTTTTTTGCATTTGTAATCCCCCATTAATTTGGGGTTATTTTATGTAAAAATCACAAAAATATACAAAAAAATAACAAGCCTACATTGAGGCTTGAAATTAAGCACGTGCGGCTGAATCTTGTGATTCTGTCATACTCATATCATGAGATTCCGCAGGAGCACGATTTATAACAACACTTGTATCTTGATTGTAAACAACGTGTGGTTTTTGTACTTGTGGAGTTTGTTGTTGCTCCGCAACTTTTTGTTTTTGTTGTAATAATTTTTGACGACTTGCCACTAATTTTTCTTGCGAATAAGGGAATAAATCTAATTCTCTTTTTGCGAAATCTGGTGAAATAACACCTTGTGTAAGACAATTTAAAAGATGCTCTTGACGGAACTTTGCAACAGTCATACTAACTTGCAATGGACAATACAACAAGAAACTACCTAAAACAAAATTATTTAATTTTGCAAAGTCATAAATTTTAGGATTACCTAATAATTTTTTACCAACTTTCTCGTGCCAGTTTAATGCACAATTTTTGGCATCTTCTTCTGTCATAAAAGCACCCTCTTGTGCCATAAAGAAGTCATACATACATTCTGGACTTGTAACAAAAGACTCTGCTTTTTGTCGCATATTGCTTATAGTACTAATGAGTTCAATAGGCTTAATAGCCTCAATGATTATAAAGTCTTTGTTTTTGAAATTATCATCTGCTGTATAAACTTTTGCTGGGTCTTTTGAACGCTCGCAAGTGGCACGAGGTCCAAAAACTCCTTTACCCAAAGTAAAGTCAGCATATCCAAAACCCAAAGTAAAACTATAAGAAAGAAGTTGCATAGATTGTTGATTTTTAATTAATTTGTC
>JAGART010000172.1 GCA_017622115.1 Clostridia bacterium | reverse complement strand
GTTCCACCGGCAACAATATCTCCCATATCTTTTAATCTGCACCAACACCAAGTGTCTGGTATCTCAAATGGTATTTCATTTTCTATGTTTTTTATCGTTCCATCAACAAACTTCTCATAATGCTGTTTATCTCTATAAAAATTTTTAATTTTTGGAAAACTTTCATTATTATTTAACCTTGAAAATTTTATAAATTTTTGCTATAATAAAAATATGAGTATAATTTATAGACCTAGTGGAATGGCGAGAGAATATAGCCCTTATGCATTAAATATTTATATGGGGTGTAGTCATAGATGTAAATATTGTTATGCGCCGCACACATTGCAAAAATCGAGTGAAAATTATTTTGGAAAACCAGAGCCAAGAAAGGATATTTTAAAGCTACTTGAAAAAGATTTGCAGAAAAATAAGTACACAGAGCAAGTTCTTTTATCTTTTGTTGGTGATTGTTATTGCGATAGTGCTGATAATGGCGAAACTGTTAGAGCGGTTTTAAAAATGCTAAATTATTACAAAGTTCCTGTTGCAGTTCTTTCTAAAGGCGGAAAGAAAATGTTAAGAGATTTGGATTTGTTTAAAGAATTTGGTGATAGAATTATGGTGGGAACAACATTAACTTTTTTGACGGAAGAAAAATCGAAAGAATGGGAACCATATGCTTCAACACCTAGCGAAAGACTGGAAACCTTAAAAACTCTTCACGATAATGGAATTAAAACATTTGCAAGTTTTGAACCCACTATTGAGCCCGAAGAAAGTTTGAAGTTAATTAAAAAAACTTTGGAATTGGATTGTGTGGACCATTATAAAATAGGGAAAATCAATAATTACAAATCAGCAGATAAATGGCAAGATTGGCCTAAATATTTGCAGGATTGTTTGGATTTATTAAGGCCAACAAATAAGCAAGTTTATTATAAATTTTGTTTGAGAAAACTGGCGCCCAATATTGAGTTAACAGATGCCGAAAAAAATCCAGATGAGTATGTTGTTAAAATTAACAAATCTAAACAAGTAAGTTTGTGGGATTAGAGTTATGAAAACTGGATATTTTGGGAAAGTAAGAAGTTATCCCAAAGATAAGGGATATAGATTTGTATCTATTGCGAGATTTAATAAATTTTGGACTGGCGATGAGTTTGAGTTTTTGGCGCCGCCTGCAGAAATTATCAAGATTGAAGATGGAGATCTTTATACAAAACTTTATTATGAAAAAGTACTAAATAAGTTAAATACGCAAGAAGTTTATAATATGCTTGGCGATAATGCTGTTTTATTATGTTATGAGAAATGGAGTGATATAAAAGAAGGTAAAACTTTTTGCCATAGAAGAATAGTGGCAAAATGGTTTGAAGATAATTTAGGGATTAAAGTTGAGGAATTGAGTAATTAGTTGGAAATACTTCTAACTTTTTAATTTGTTAAAAATAAAGAATTTAACCTAAATTTAAAAAAATTTTGAGAAAAACACCCTTACGAAATGCGATTTTTGGGGGTGTATATATAGGGGGTATTAAAAAAAGCGGTTTTTAGGAGCCGTTTTTTTGTTGGTAAAAATCAGTAGTGTTAGATTTATTTAATTGACTTTAAGTGGATTAATTATGGTGATTAATTTTATAGAGTGGCTGATTTTATAGATGGGTATAATGTTTTTATTGATGGAAAAATTTGTTGAGCAAGTGGAGGTGTTAAAATATGGTGTAGTTGTATAGAGTTTTTTGTTTTTGTGTGAAATTAAAGT
>JAGART010000171.1 GCA_017622115.1 Clostridia bacterium | reverse complement strand
TTCAAGACCTTTTGCATCTTCATCTGGAACAGAAATGTCATATTTGTCTTCAAGAGCAATAAGCATTTCAACCATATCAAGAGAATCTGTGTGCAAATCCTCGATAAAACGAGTGTCTTTTGTTAAAGTTGATTTATCGATATTGAGTTGTTCGCTCAATAATTCAACGATTTCATCAAAAACCATAATACGAAACTCCTTAAAAATTTTGGGTATGATTAAATTTTATCACATAACCTAAAATAAGTAAAGTATTTAGACCAACATAACAAAAAAACCTTTCTTTTTGAAAGGAATTTTTATTATTTAGCACTTAAATCTAAATAAAGGTTTGGGTCAACTGATTCGCCGTTAAGCAAAACTTCCAAATGTAAGTGAGCACCATCGCTGGCTTCACTTTTTGCAGTTTTGCCAACTTTGCCGATTACACTACCTTTTGTTACAGCATCACCTTGCTTTACTGGAATATCACTTGCAAGAGAAGCATAAACAACAGTAATACCACCACCTACATCAAGTTTTACAATGTTACCCATAAGATAGTTGTATGTTACTTCTGTAACTGTTCCATCTAACACAGCGATTACATCTGTACCTTCTTCGGCAGCCAAATCAACTGCTTTATGTGCTTGCCAAAGTTTCAATGTATTACTATATTGAAGTTTAGTATTTGAATAATCTTTCATCAAAGCCATATCAGCAAGCGGGTCGGCAAATTTGATTTCTTCATTTACAACAGGTGTAAAATCCTCCTCTATCGGTGCTGGCTTATTTACTATTGCAATAGTAACAATAGTGATAAGCAACGCAATGCTTAAAGCGAATGCTACCCAGTATCCATAAGTTTTAAAAAAGTTTTTGACGTTTGTTTTGTTTATCATTTTGATTTCGTCCTCCTCTGCACAAAAGTATAGACAAGGATTTTTATTTTAAACAAAAAACTATAAATTTTTGAAAATTTTTTTGCATAGTACTGCATAATACCCCTGCATAGTACATAAAATATATGCATTTTTACGTGTTTTTTAAGCATTTTGTGTTAAAAAATTATTTTTAGGCAAAACTTCTTGCAAAGGAGTTTTTTAAATTGTACAAATTTTTAAGCATTATACTTATAGGAATTTTGTTATTTTTTTACTGCCCACAATATACATTAGCAGATATAGCACAAGAATACACTGGTACTTTTTACATATATACATATCAAAATTTTAATACCGAATTTGTCCAAACAACAAAAAACGGCAATGGTTATATTATTTCTACCGAAACAAAAAACGCAAAAGAATTATTAAGCTTACTAAACAAAAACTTAATTCAAGGTATGAGCCTAGCAGTAGAACACTCACAATTAGATTTAGCAACTTTTTTACACAAAACTAATAGCAAAATTATATTTAACGAAAACATTGATGAACTTTCATTTATCTATGCTTACTCCCCTATTTTTAACGAACACATAACATACAACGAACAAAAAATCAACTTGCAAATTTGCAAAAATCAAAACTTAATTCATATAGGCATACCATTAATTTTAGGTAGTATGTAAAAAACACTTCAAAATTGAAGTGTTTTTAAATTGAACATATATTTTTATCTAATTTAACATTATTTAACTTTTTAAAACCTCTAAAAAATTTACTCATAAACTTGCTTCTATTTGCGTCCATAATAATTTTAACTTTCCCTTCTTTATGAAACCTTGCATAAGTTTTTCCCAAATCTTTTTGCAAGTCCACAAATATATCAGCGTTAATAGTTTTAAACATTTTTGGGTGTTTTAAATAAAACAATGCAACAGTATCATTTGTAGCAATTCGCTTATCTTTTGCTTTTGGTTCCCAGTATATTTCATACATTTTCGCTAATAACTTACCCACTTCGTTTAAGTTTTTGAGTTGTTCAACTTGTTTTTCAGTAAGATGAGTAATCAACCTACCTATATTAGATGGTGCCATAACTAATGGCACACCACTATCTAAAACGATTTTAAAGGCTTCTGGGTCGCACTTTATATTAAAAGAAATATGTAGTGGAATATTTGGCACACCATAAGGCGAAGCACCCATAAAAATTATTTGTTTAATTAAGCGAGCAGAATCTGGATATCGAGATAACAAATGTCCAACATTTGTATGAGGCCCCCAAACAAATATTATGACTTCAAATGGATTTTCTGTAATTACACGATACATTTCATCAATAGCATCAGCATTTAAAGGTTGGTGCTTTGTTTCTTTTGGCGGAATATATGCACCCATTCCCTCTTTTCCGTGCAACCACGCAGCATCTTCAGAAGTACGCACCATTGCTTTATGAGCACCCACAGCAACAGGAATATTTTTATTTAATAAATCCATTAAGTGGCAAGCATTTCTTGCTCCGATTTCTGCACGTATATTGCCCACAACAGAAGTAATTAATTTAATATCTAAACTTTTATCAAATAATGCTAAAATTAGGGCGGTTGTATCATCAACACCTGGGTCTGTATCTATAATAACCTTGTATTTTTTCATAATCCACCCTCCTTTTTAGATTATTGTATGTATATATAATAATTATATACTTTTGCAAACGATTATGTAAAGTAAAATCAAAGCCAAATTTAAATTTTTTACTTATTTTAACAAAAAAAAGATTAACTTTTTGTTTAAGTTAATCTTTATAATTATATATTATTTACATCATAATTTGTATTTGTATTTGCACTTTGCACATAAACAGCAGTAATTATATTGTCCATAACAAGTGATTTTTGCAAACGAATACTCATTTCTGTTCCTAAATTATTGCCGTTCATATCTTCCCAGTGGCTGAAAGTATAGCCTGCAAGTGCTTGTTTTGTTGAGAATGTTATTGTATCTGTATCACTTAAATTGTCATAGTTGTCGCCCAGAATGTATGCAAGTCCACCGATTGTACTTGCAACCGCCACACCCTCAACACTTGCACCAAAAATGGCAGTATATGTTTCGTTTTTAGTTACCGCTTGATTAATTGGATTTTCTAATATTTGTGCATTATCACTAGCACGCACCCAGTACAAAAATGCTTTCCCTACATTTGGAGCAGCAAATGAAGTAATTGTACTACC
>JAGART010000170.1 GCA_017622115.1 Clostridia bacterium | reverse complement strand
TTTAAACAGCGGAGTAACAATATCTTATTGCTGGCTGCGCTCCAGCATTTCCTCTTATGGTAGCAATGCTCTTCGAGTTTATTCCTTGGGCGAAACTACCACCAGCCTTGTGGACGCTTCCAATGGTGTCCGTCCTGCTGCTCATCTATCCCTATCTAGCATAGCCAGTTTCGCAAAGCTTGAAATAAACTTTAACTCAAATGGTGGTAGCAGTTGTGCAAGTATAAAAGTTAGTCCACATACCGCATATGGTACACTTCCAACACCAACTCGTGCTGGTTATTCTTTTGTTGGGTGGTACAAAAATAGTGATTTATCTGGTAGTGCTGTTACAACAAGTGATATAGTTACAACAGACCATACTTTATACGCGAAATGGACACTAGCAAATTATACGATTACACTAAATCAACAAGGTGGAAGTGGTGGCACAAGTAGTGTGACTGCGACATACACGCAAACAATGCCAACAGCCACAGCCCCAACTAGAATTGCAAATATTTTTGGCGGTTATTACACAGGTACAAATGGAAGCGGTACACAATACTATGATGAAAATATGGCGAGTGTAAGGAATTGTGATTTAACAGCAAACACTACACTATATGCAAAGTGGATTTGGGTAGGAGTGAATGTTCATTTTGCTGGCAGTAGTACAAGTGCTAGTAATATTGTGTTTAATGATGAAACAAATGCAAGTGTGAATATACAGCCACAAACAGGGCATTATGTGAGCGAGATTTCATTTGACAATAGTACGTTTTATAAAATAGATAGTTATAGTAGTTATTATGTGGTTGATTTTGCGTTAGAATTTCAATGTTTGGCGAGTACAAGCACAAATCAAATTGCGTTTGTGATTAACTTTATTTTCTTTGATTATTATGACACGCACGAAACAATTAATATTTACTTAAAGACAACTACAACGCCTTATACAGAGTTGAATAAACCTAGTGGTGGTGCTAGTATTGATGGCGTGGCTGTTTCAAGCACAATAGGTGGCAGTGCGGAAGTGCTGGGAGATAACTATGATAGTTTGGAAGTGGGCGACACAATTACTGTTGTAGCTAGATTAAAGTTAATAGGGTATCAATTTGATGGCTGGTATGTTGATGATACATTGTTAAGTGCAAATATGAGTGTTAGACTTACTTTTGATGATACAATAAAAGGTAAGGTGTTGGTGGCAAAGTTTAGTGAAATAGAAAATTCTAATATCAATAATTCAACTTCGAATTAAATATGTATAAAAAATAATTGAAAATTTTTTTAAATTAGAGTATAATATTCCCGATATTACGGGGGAAGAAAAATGGCATTAGTTCCAGCAAAATGCACTATGTGTGGTGCTAATCTTGATATTGATGATACACAAGAAAGATTTGAATGTGCTCATTGTGGTACAGAATTTATTACTGAAAAAATAATGAATAATAATATTATTAACAACTTTTATGTTGGTATAGATAATGCTAGTGCTTTGACTAAAAATGATATTATTACCGCTTTTAAATATCTAGAAATGTCTGGCTATGCGGAAAAAGGCGAAGATGAACACGAAGATATGTACAATCAGGCGATTGCAAGTGCTCAACGTGCTATACGCAAAGACCCAACAAGTTACGAAGCGTGGAAATGTTTGGTGTGCATTCAAGCGTATGGGTGGGAATATAGTACACCAGAGTTAAAGGGCAGAGAATTTGATGCTAATATTTTAAAACTAAAAAAGTTGGCAAAGACAAAAGAAGAAAAAGCGGAATTAGAGAAGATGCGTATGGAGTTACGCAAAAATTATTATTTTGAAAAGTTGGATTACCAGCGAAAATTTGCTCAACCACCTATGCCACTTAAACCTCGTTTGGGTGCGTTTGGAAAGTTTTGTATATTTTTTGGTGTAATTTTCTTGATAGGTATCTTTTCGCCATTTTTCGCTGAAAATATGTTTTGGTATCATAGTGTTGTGTCTGCTGGTATGGCGTTGTTGTGTTTTATGCCATTAATTGGCTTGCCTTTGAGAAAGAAAAAAGCACAAAAAACTTATGAGCGAAATAGAAATAAAGCTTTAAATGAGTATGATAATAAAGTTGCACCCTTAATAAATGCAGAAAGTTGTGCAAAAATGGATATAGAAGCATATAAGTTAGGTTTACATACTTTTACTCCATTAAAAATATAACTAATAGTTCTTTTATTACGTATAAAGGCAGGTCTAAAAGTCCCCTCCATAACCGAAAGTTGAAATTTCCGTGAACGCAAATTACAACTTTAATGTTATGTCAAGAACCATTAGACCTGCCTTTATAATATAATTGCAATAACCAAAAGTGCTTGGAGTGCCACACTCTGCGAGTGTGGTGAAAATAAAAGGCGAGATTGCCACAGAATTGCTTTGTAATTCTTCGTAATGACAAAATATCTTAAAAAATAATTATTTAAAGTTATTTGTCATTATGAGGCTTGCGTGCAAGCCGTGATAATCTCGCTGCTTGAAATAAAAATTAAAGGCTAAATAAATACTTTAAATAAGGCTCTTTTCACGCGAGGGAGCTGATTGCGAGGAATATTGAAAATATTCAGTGGCAATCTCTCAACTTAAAACAAACCAAATAATCCTTATATAAATAAAACTATGCGTAAAATGTATAATTTCGTAGTTGTTTTAAAATAAAAAAAGATATATGTAGAAATATATCTTTTTTTATTCTATATCTAGTGTTTCGCTATCAAAATAAGGGTGATTAAAGAAGTCTTGAATAGTTGTTTCTAGTGCTTCTGTTAAAAAGAATAGTGTAATTAATTTCATACTATTACTTGTTTCATCTAAAAGTCCTGTAAGAGTTGTTCTTGAAACACCTGCACGTTTGGCAAGTGCATAAATTGTCATATTTTTTTCTATCATTAAATCGCTTATTCTCATTGCGATTGCTTTTTGTATTGTCATATAAGTTCCTTTAAAGTGTAAGTATTAAAGTTGATTTAAAACATCAATTCCTAGCAAGTTCAAACTATTTTTAATTGCTTCGGCTGTTTTAGAAATCAAATACAATCTAGCAGATTGAAGTTGTTTATCTTCTATATTTAAAATATTTTGTGTGCTATAAAATTGACTAAATTTTGTTGTTAAACTAAATACATAGTTTGTAATCAAACTAGGGTTAAGTTTTTCGTAAACATTGTAAACCATAGTTTCAAAATTAGCAAGTTGTTTGATTAAAGCAATTTCTTCTGGTGTAGTGAGTAATGTTAAATTTGGAGTAGAGTAGTCTAAATCAGTTTTGCTTAAAATTGATTGAATACGTGCATAGTTGTATTGTGCGTAAAGACTACTATCACCATTAAAGTTTAATGCAGTTGCCCAATCAAACAAAACGTTTTTCTCTGGGCTTGATTTTAAAATACTATATTTCAAAGCACCATAACCAACAACTTTTGCAATCTCTTGGTCAACAATGCCACGTTTTTCCATAATGGCTTCGTTTGCTTTTTGTACTACTTCGCTCATAAAATCTTCTAGTAATACAACAGTTCCTTTACGTGTGCTCATTTTGCCATCTGGGAGTAATACAAATGAATAATGAACTACTTCGGCAGGTTCAGCACCTAAAAGTCGCATAGCAGCAGCAATTTGTTGGAAGTAAACTTTTTGGTCTTCTCCAAGTACTAAAATGTTGCGGTCTGCACCACTGCGTGCTTTATCTAAACTATAACAAATATCACGCAAAGCATAAAGGCTTGTTTTGTCTTGACGTGTAATAACTAGCATTGGTTCTTCAATGCCGATTGGCTCGCCACGTTGGTCTAAAACGTAACGACCGTTTTCATCTTCAAATAATTTAGGTGATTTTTTAAGTTCTTCAAGAATTTTATTAGTGATGTTTTCGTGTATGTATTTTGATTCATAATCAAATTTGTCCCAAGTGATGTTTAAACGATTAAATATTTCAGTTTGACCTTTGATACATACATCTACTAACTTGTTAAAACTTGCGATTGTGTCTTTGTCGCCATTTTCAAATTTATTTAATAATACAAATACCTCTTGTTCGATTTGAGGGTTAGTTTTTGCTTCTTCATTTATGTCAATGTAAATTTGGAGAAGGTCGGCGAATGTAAAAGACTGCATTTTTTGCGTAGCATATACAAGCATTGCAATTTGTTTGCCTACATCATTTACAAAATAGTGTACATCTGTATTCCAACCCAAAAATTTAAACACACGCACTAAACTGTCGGCAATTAAAGAATTTCTTGCACGTCCAATGTGAGGGCTTGCGTTTGGGTTGATACTTGTATGTTCGATTAATACAGTTTTGCCGAGCATACCAGAATTTGTAGATATTTCTTCTTGTGTGATTTTTGCGTTTAAAAGAAGTGTTTCTGCCAAAAATTCAGGTTTAAAAAAGAAGTTTACAAATCCAGCAACTGCTTCAACTTTTTGTAGGTTTTCATCTGTTATGTCTTTTGCAATGTTTTCTGCAATAATATTAGGTGCAAGTCGCATTTCTTTTGCTAATTTAAAGCAGGGAAGGGCAATATCACCTTTGTCTTGTGCTGGAACTTCTAGCATAGACAATATTTGTTGTTTTTCTAATTGTGTATTTTTTGCTAAAATATTAGCAACGTATTCAAATAATATATTCATAATGATTTCCTTTAATTGTTAGTATTCATTGCTTCTTTAAGAGCCATAACTGCTGGCGTAAATCTTAAATTATAGCATTTTTCTAAATATTTTTGCGATTCTTTTATGTTTCGTGGAATAGTAGTACCACGAGCCAACTCAATAGCCAACCACATCATTGCACGTACTTCTTGTTGTTTTGCTGCGGCATATATAAATTTAATCCCATCATCTTTGGTCTTTTCATCTTTTAAAAGCATTACACCGTGTTCAAATTGAGCAAACTTACAACCATTATTTACAGACCAAAGTAAAAGTTTGCGTGCTTTTTGAGGGTCTTTTTGTACAAAATCTTCTTCATCAAGCAAAAACATTGCACCTGTAAAATAAACTGCTTCTGGAAGTTTTTCTTTTGCAAGGCGTTTAAAAATATCTGTTGCCTTTTTTAAATCAGGATTAGTGCCAACTCCCATAAGTGTAGCATAACCTGTGCGGAGTTGTGCTTGTTTGTTGCCTAAATTTGCAGATTTGCGTAAAATTTCTGTGGCTTTTGTGTCATTGTTTATTAAATAGTATGCTGTTGCTAAATATAACAAACTTGTGTCATCGCCTAATTTTTGCCAAATTTCCA
>JAGART010000169.1 GCA_017622115.1 Clostridia bacterium | reverse complement strand
GTTTGCATTATTAACTAAACCACCATTATTGTTGTAAATATTGCCATCAATATTTTGATTAGAATTGTTTTTGTATGTGTCAATATTGTTTGTTCTCACCATACTATCAAGAGAGCCATTGATTGTTGTGTTTGGCGTGTTGTTAAGAATGTTATTGTTTGCATTATTAACTAAACCACCATTATTGTTGTAAATATTGCCATCAATATTTTGATTAGAATTGTTTTTGTATGTGTCAATATTGTTTGTTCTCACCATACTATCAAGAGAGCCATCGATTGTTGTGTTTGGTGTAGTAACAACTTTATTGCCGTTGCCATTGTTTGGTAAAACACCATTATTTGCGTTACCGATACCATAAGGGCTTGTACCTTGATTGTTTGTGCTTAAATTATTTGTGCCAGAATTAGTGTTATTTGTTACAGTATTTTGAACACCAGTTGTATTTGAATTTGCTGTATTGTTGTTTGTGATATTTCTATTAGTGTTTGATAAGTTATTTGTTGTATTGTTTTTTATAGGTTGAGTTTGATTAGTTCCGCCCCCGTTTGTTTCGTTATCTGTTGTAGTATCTATATCGTTTGTTATTACATCATCATTAGTATTTGGAGCAAATTTATTTGCTGTATTATCTGTATTAGAATTAATATTAGTTGCGTTACTTCTATTTACATTAGATTGATTATTAGTGTTATTGACATTATCACGGTAAGTATCAATATTAGTAGGAAGTAAAAGATAACTATCACCCATACGAGATACTACTAGATTATCAAAAAGAATATCAGTATTATCTAAATCAGCAATAGAACCATTAGCAACTAAATGTAGGTCTTCTATTTGCTCACGTAAAGCATTTTCTTTTTCTCCTAAAAGAGTGCCACTACAAATACCAAAAGTAGATGCCATAGCAAAAGTAAGCGAAAGCGCTATTATTTTTTTCATAAATTCACCTCTGTTTTAAAATTACTAATGGTAGTGTGTATCAAAATTTAGAAAATATTTATAGAAATTTAAAATTTTTGTTTGTTTTTTTAAAAATGGTCTAACATTAATAAATAATGGAGGTAAAAAGATGAACGAAACACAACGAAACGAAAAGTATAATGCGTATATAAAATCGAAGATGCCAAAGACCAAAGCGTGGCCTTCGTTGTTTCACGCATTTTGGGTTGGTGGTTTGATTTGTTGTTTGGGTGAATTTATAAAAGAATTATGCTTGTATATATTCCCATATATGACAAGTTTAGAAGCATCAAACTGGTCTTCTATAATAATTATTATAATAGCAGCACTTCTTACTGGTTTTGGTATATATGACAAAATTGGTGCTTATGCCGGTGCTGGAAGTATTATTCCTATTACTGGATTTAGTAACTCAATCGCAAGTTCTGCTCTCGAATTTAAGCGTGAAGGTATGGTGTTTGGTCTTATGGCAAAAATGTTTGTTATTGCAGGTCCTGTAATTGTTACTGGTGTGCTGGTATCTATTTTTGCAGGTCTATTGTATTTAATTTTTTAGGAGCAATTATGTTAAATCGAATTGGAAAACAAACTTTAATATTTAGAAATCGACCACGTGTGCTCGGGCGTTTTTCATTAGTTGGGCCAAAAGAAGGTCGTGGAAATTTTGGCAAGTTTTTTCATAAAGTTATAGAAGATGACTTATTTGGCGAAAATACTTACGAAAAAGCAGAGTGCAAAATGCTTAATTATACTATTACAGAAGCTATAAATAATTCTGGTATTAAAAAAGACGAAATTGATGCCTTATTCGCTGGGGATTTGATGAACCAAATAATTAGTAGTAGTTTCTCTGCTCGAACGATAGGCGTGCCTTATATAGGCTTATTTGGGGCTTGTAGTACTATGGCTGAATCTATTATTATGGGAGCTTGTTATGTTGATGGTGGTTTCGGTCGAAATGTTGCTTGTGCTACTGGTAGCCATTTTAGTAGTGCAGAAAAACAATTTAGATATCCTCTTGAATTAGGTACGCAACGTCCGCCCTCGTCGCAATGGACTGTAACTGGTATGGGTTGTACAATACTCGGTAGAGCTCAATCTGGAATAGCCGTAGAAAGTGCTACAATCGGTAATGTAATAGATTGGAACGTAAGTGATGTAAATAATATGGGTGCTGCTATGGCACCCGCTGCTATGAGTACTTTAAAAGCTCATTTAGACGATACAGGTAAACAGCCTAGTGATTATGACTTAATTGTTACAGGCGATTTAGGCAAACTTGGTAGTGAAATACTTATGGATTTAATGGAATATAACGGATATCATTTAGGCAACAATTATTCTGATTGCGGTCAAATGATGTTTACTAATACACAAAAGACTTTTATGGGTGGTAGTGGTTGTGGCTGTGGTGCAAGTATATTAAATAGTTATATATTCGATAGAATGGAAAAAGGCGAACTAAAAAATGTATTATTTATTGCAACTGGTGCTTTGATGAGTACGCTATCTAGTCAGCAAGGTAATTCTATCCCTGCAATAGCACACGCAGTAGCTTTAAGTATTGGAGGAAAACAAAATGTTTGATGACCCACTTATTTATTTAAAAGTATTTTTGGTTGGGGGTCTTGTGTGTATGATTGGTCAAATACTAATTATTACTACACAAATGACTAGCGCTAGAATACTGGTATCTTTTTTGTTGCTCGGTGCTTTTTTAGAAATTATCGGCGTATATCAAACTATTTATAACTTCGCGGGGGCGGGTATCGCTATTCCTATTACTGGATTTGGTGCTAGCCTTGCTCGTGGTGCTATTGATGCTGGTCAAAATCTGGGCTTGATTGGTGTGCTTACTGGTGGATTGACAGCAACCGCTGGTGGTATCGCTGCCGCTATTTTTGCGGGCTTTGTTGTGGCTATGATTTTTAATAGTCGCACAAAATGAAACAATTAAACTTATACAGCATATAATTTATTATGCGAAAAAATAAATTTCGTAGAAGATTAAAACCTAAAACTAAATTAATGATTACAATTTCGTGTTTACTTGTCGTTGTTATTTTAGTTTTTTTGTTTTTTAATAACTACGTTAACCCCGTTATAATTACTATTAGTGAAGCAAAAGTCCAGTCTATGACTGCTCAATCTGTAAATAGTGCTGTGCAATCCGTAATCAACAATAGTAATGTTTATGATGAGATTATAGATATTCAAACAGATAGCGAAGGCAACATCACAACATTTCAAGTTAAATCTATTTTAATCAACAAACTTGCACGTGAGATTGGTAAAACGGCACAACAAAATCTCGAACTTGTAGGCAGTCAAGGAATTGATATTCCATTAGGTACTCTAACAGGAATTCCTATGTTTGTGGGTACTGGCCCTAATATTTACTTTAAAGTGCAACCTATCGGTACTTTATCATCATCTTTTGCATCGGAATTTGTGAGTGCAGGTATTAACCAGACTAATCACCGTATTTATATGAATGTACAGGCTTCTGTCAGTATGGTTTTGCCAACTGCAAGTAGAACTATAAAAACAAACACGCAGATACTTATTTGTGAGTCAATCATTGTGGGCAAAGTGCCTGACACTTATCTTAATTCTGATAGTCTTGACGAGATGATGAACTTAATTCCCGGTTAAATTAATTAAATAATGTTGACAAATTTATACTAAAAGTGTATAATCGTATTATCTAAATATTGATGCGTTGAGAAAGACTAGTAATTATCAAAACAGACTTTACAGAGAAAAAACCATTTGATGAGAGGTTTTGAGTTCTGTTGATAATGAATTCACTTTTTAGCACCTTTGCTGAACCTAACTTTTGTTTCATTAGGCAAATGGCGTATGACTGCGTTAAAGTCAAAGAGTGTCTTGCTTATGCAAGAAATTTAGGTGGTACCACGGAGATTACTTCGTCCTAAAATTTAGGGCGGAGTTTTTTCTTTTAAAAGGAGTAAATATGCAAAACGAATTAGAAATGATTTTAAAAGATGCAGAAACTAAATTAGTTGATGTACACGACAAATTAACCCTCACTCAAACTAGTGCTTTGTTTTTAGGTAAAAATGGAGCATTATCTGGTTTGATGAAAGGTTTGAGAGAATTAAGTAATGAAGAAAAACGCACTATGGGCGAACAACTCAATATATTACGTGATAAATTGATGACTTTATTTAAAGATAAAGAACAAGAAATCGAAACTGCTATTTTAAACGAAAAGTTGTCAAAAGAAAAAGTAGATGTTACTATTCCTGTAAAACCCGCCCCCTATGGCACTTTACACCCAATAGAAGCATTAAAAAAAGATTTAATCGACTATTTTGTACAACGTGGCTTTGAATTAAAAGATGGCACAGATATAGAAACAGACTACTACTGCTTTGAGGCTTTAAACGTTCCAAAAGAACACCCTGCACGTGAGATGCAAGATACATTCTATATAGATAAGGAAACAGTACTTCGTACACATACTTCTGCTATGCAAGTACGCACTATGGAAAGTCAACAACCTCCAATCAAAATGATATCTACCGGTAATGCATATAGAATAGATGAAGTAGATGCTACACACTCACCAATATTTGGTCAG
>JAGART010000168.1 GCA_017622115.1 Clostridia bacterium | reverse complement strand
TTCGTTTCTGGTTTTATATTGTATTTGAGAATAAGAACCAGAATTCCCTTGTATTAATTGTGTTTTGGCAAATTGTACTAGATTTTGCTGTACTTGTTGTGCATATGTCTTGTTTTTTATAATGTTGCTTAAATATGAATTCATATTTTAATCCTTTAATTTATATCTTTTGAGATTTCATCAAAATAATCCCTTGCAAAAAATTCTTGCAAAGTTATTTTAGTTCCTGCACATATTTTTTTAATAGTTACTACTTTTGGGCTTGCACTTTTGCCTGACATAAATTCAAATAACGTTGAGGGATTAATATTAGATTTTAAGCAAAGGTCTGTTACTGTTAAATTATTTGTACGCATTATTTCTTGTATGCGACAATTTATTGCTTCGTTTAAGTTCATTTTATTCTCCTTTTATTTTTTATTATAGCAAAAATAATTAATTAAGGCAAAAAATTTTTGATTATTTTTAAATTAGGACAAAATATACAAAAAAAATATTTTATTTATGTATAAGTTATCCACAATTTATGTGGATATGTGGATAACTTTTTTACAAAAAGTGCAGGTATAGTGCCAAAAACTATATATTAAGTGTCTAAAAAGTGTATTTTTTGTCTAAAATTTAAAAAATGTTGATAACTTTTGAAACAAATTACAAAAATTTTTTTAAATTTAAATAATATCTAATTTTTTTATTTTTATGTTATTTTAGATAATTTTATTAAATAATTTTGTACGTATTTTGAATACTTTTGTATTTTATTTAACAATAAAATAACATAAAAATTGCAATATTTGACAAATTTTGACATATTTTTAAGTTTGCCTATTGAAACTTTTTGTTTTTAGGTGTACAATATCAACAGGGAAAAGGAATTTTAGGTATTATGGAAAAATTTAGATTTTTAAATGCAATTTATTTAACTGTTGCAAGTTTTATTATTTTAAGTCTTTTTGGTTTTGTTGTATGTAACGTAATGTTGCAACAAAATAAAAATGTATTTGCTTTAACTAATGAAGCAAATGTGGATTTGAGTATTTCTAACGAAAATGAATTTGTTTCATTTATTACTAGTATGAATAATGGTGATGATTTTGATAATGAAGTTGTTGCTTTAAGTGCTGATATAAATTTAACTAATGTGGCTCAATCTAGTTATGCAAGTTTAAATAATAGTACTTTTGCTGGTACTTTTATGGGTAACGGATATAGTATTACAGGATACAAACTTACTTTTGGAAATTTGAGTTGTGGTTTATTTGCAAATTTAGAAAGTGGTGCTAGTGTTTCTGGTTTAAAATTAAGTACTAGTATAGTTTTAGAAAATGCGACTGCATATAGATATGTAGGTGCTATTGCAGGTACTATAAATGAAGATGCAAGTGTATCTAATTGTTACGTAGATTTTAGTGTTTCAAGTGCTATAACTAATAACACAAAAAAGATTTACGTTGGAGCAATCGCTGGTAGAACTAATGAATTGCCTCAAAACGTATATGTTAAGGGAAATTTCCCTGCGTTACAAAATGTTTATTATGGGCATTTTGCGGGTAGAGATATGAGAGATGGTGGAACTGGTAGTGTAACTGCTGTATGCGAGTTTGGTTCTGCTAATTTTTCAAATAATCAAGAAAATTATATTTCGTTTATTTCTCCAGATTTAAATAATCTTAATGAAAACTGGGTTGTTCAAGATGAAAAACCTATTCTAAAAATTATGCAAAAAGTTATAACACCTATTGAACCTGCACTTGTTAAAGATAAATTTACATATACAGGTTCTGCTCCCGTTTTAGAGTTTGAAAAATTAAATACACAAGATGATGTTTATATTGTTGCTGATACTTCTGCTTGTGTAGATGTTAATAGTTATGAAATCCCTCTAACTTTGGCGGGCAAAGATTGTGGTAATTATGAACTTAAAATAAATACTATAAAATTCGAAATAATTCAAAAAGAAATATCAATTTCTTTAAACAAAACAAGTGAAATTTATAATGGTGAAAATCAAGATATAGACTTTGAAGTTAATGGAATTTTGCTTCAAGATAATGAGTATGTATCTGTTGAATTAACAACTACATTTATTAAAGACTTTGGCGATTATGATTTGGAATTTAGTATTACTGGTACTAAAAAAGGAAATTATAAATTAGCTAATCAAGAATTAAAATTTAGTGTTTTGCAATATGAAATTAACGTTGAGTGGGATAATACAAATTTAGTTTACAATGGCACAAATCAAGCACCGCAAGCAATTTATACTTTGCCTAGTTTTGCAAATAATTTGGATTTTGAATTAACGGGCTTGCAAACAAATAAAGGCGAAAATTATATAGCAGTTTTAAGTACTGTAAATAATAATTTCAAAATAAATAATGGTTCTTGTACTTATAATATTAATGCTAAAAATATTGAAATTTCTTGGGATAAACAACAAAAATATATTTTTAATAATACATTGCAAAGTCCCGAATATATAGTACCTAACGAAAGTTTATTTAGTGGTTTAGAATTTGTTGCTTCTGGTGCTGGTGTTGATGTAGGTGATTATGTTGCAATAGTTACCCTTGATAATGATAATTTCGTTTTGCAAAATAATACTTGCGAGTTTAGTATAGAGAAATACGAGTTAAATTTAACTTGGGAAAACGATACGTTGTATTATAATGGTACAGAACAAACACCTAAATATAATATTGTTTTACCTCAATTTATAGATGAACTAGATTTTGTAGTTACTGGTGGTGGCATTAATGCGGGTGATTATGAAGCAATAGTTTCATTAGATAACTCTAATTTTAAGTTATCGAATAATTCTTATGCTTATACCATAAACCCTTATGAACTAAACGTACAATGGGAAGATGAAACAATTTATTATAATGGCGCAAAACAAGTTCCTAGTTTTAATATAAATTATCCGCAATTTGCTAATAATTTAGATATTATTACAACTGGTGGCGGAATAAATGTAGATGATTATGAAATCATTTTAAGTCTTGATAATCCAAATTTTGTACTTAAAAATAACGCTTGTTCATATTCAATTTTGCCTTATAATTTAAGTGTTCAATGGCAGTCTTCAAGTTTTGTTTATTCAGCAGAAGAACAACTTCCGCAGTATTATGTTGCGTTACCTAATTTTGCACAAAATATAACTTTTAAACCTGATTTTATAGGTGTAAATGTGGGTGAGCATTCAAGTACTTTAAGTGTGTATGAAATGGACGCAGTTTCAGCAAATTTTGTTTTAGAAAATGCACAAGTTAAATATTCAATCAGCCCATATTCTTTGGTGCTTAATTGGACAAATACAAGTACACAATTTAATGGTTATACTCAAAAGCCAACAGCAACTATAATTAATGGCGAAAGTTTTAGTAATTTGCCTGAAATAATAGTTTCAGATGGACAAATGAACGCAGGTACATATACAGCAACTGCTAGTATCAATAATACAAATTTTGTGTTGGCAAACCCTAGTTGCGAATATACAATAACTCCTAGAATTGTTCAACTTCAATGTGATGAAATTAATATAACTATAACTTCAAATAATCAAGTGGCACTTACTCAAAATATATCTATCGAGCCTGTAACTACTCCAACAATATTGCCTGAAAATTACAGATACTTTTTAGGTTTTAACTTCTCTGTGTCTAGTAATGGTACTCCATTTGCAAATGTGTTTAACTCCCAAACAGATAATTTTAATGTAACCTTTACACTTCCGCAAAATCTAATTTTGCCAGAAGATATAGAACTATTTTTGATAGATGTTACACCTATTAAATTGACTTGGACAAAATCAAGTAATGTTGTTTCGCTAACAACTCCAAAATTAGGTGAAATTTGTTTTGCATATAAGGTTGAAGCAACACCACCAGCACAAAATCCAGAACAAAGCCCAAATACAGGAAATACAACAGTCGGTGAGGGTGGTAACACAAATTCAAATAACTCAAATACAAACAATACTCAAAATAACAATGTTTTGTTGTATAGTTTAATTGGTGGCGGTGCATTAATAGCAATCGTTGCAAGCATTTTAGTTACTGTATTTTGTATAAAAAGAAAAAAGAAAATTAATTTTAAGTCAAATAACGAAAAATAATAAAAAATAATATATTGGTTTAATTAACTAATATATTTTTTTTATTTGACATTTTCTCTATTTTATATTTATAATATAAAAAAGTATTTGAGAGGATAAAAATGAATTGGTTTGTAAAGTATGTTTTTCCAGCAATTTTTGCAATGTTTTTTGCTTTTCCTATCTTTTTCCTTGTGTTTGAAGAAGATGCAGATGAACTGCCTATACCTGCGTTAATAGTTTGTGGTGTTATTGTTTTGGTTGCTTTGGGGATAATTATTTCAAACATAATTAAAGATTTATTAAAAATAAAATTAAAAAATAATGGGCAAGAAAATATAGGTTACTTTATAGGCAAAAGTTCGGGAATGCAAGTAAATGGTGCTCAATATTTTGCTATAAGTTATATTTGGAAAAATAAAAATGGCGAAACTATCAATGCAAAATCTGGTGCAGAATATTTAGCAAATGAAGTTAATTATTTTGAAAGAAAAAAAGCATTTAAAATTCGCACTTTGGGAAAAAGTAGCATAATTTGGGAAAAACCTTTTGAAAGTGATTTAGATGATTTTCACGATAATCTTGCTCCAAAACAAGAGGAAGAAAACTATATAGAATGTGAATATTGCGGAAATCATACAGACAAAAAAGAAAGAATTTGTCCTTGCTGTGGTACATCTTTAAAACGCAAAAAATAAAGTTAAAAAACACTTATTTTTTTATAAGTGTTTTTAATTTATTTTTTTAACAATTCTATAAGGTTTTTCTTTTTATCTGCTGTTAAACTTTCTATTAAAGTTTTTAATTCATTATCAACATTATAATTATCAATATTAGAACTAAAAAATCTTTCAATAGGAAACTCGCAAATTTCTAATATTTGCAATAATTTTTCTATATTTAAAACTATTCTTCCGCTTTCAATTTGTGCTACATATTGTGGGCTCATTCCCATTCTTAAACTAACTTCTCTTGCTGACAAGTTTGCCTTGTTTCTTATGTAGCCTATTCTGGCTAATATCTCTTTTATTTCCATAACTTCTCCCAAAATATCAGTGTATAATACATTATAAGTTAAGTTTTAGTATCTTTTAAAAAGCCATATACATAAAATTTGCTCAAAAATAGTATTTTGAATACACATATACATAAAAATATGTTATAATAACTAGTGTGAGTATTCACAATATATGTTTTTGGGAGTTTTTTATTATGGAGCAACATAAAGTATGTTCATTTTTTGTATTTTATATATGATTTCACTTAATTTTAACTGCTCTTTTTGTCTTAAAACTTGCAAAACATAATTTATTATGTTATAATTCACTTCAAACATTATAAAATATTTATATTTTAAGGAGAAAATATATGGAAAATAAATTTGTACAAGACATTGCTGATTTTGAAACAAACTATGCTCAATGGTACACTGATGTTGTTACAAAGACTGAAATGGCGGACTATGGCCCTGTAAAAGGAACTATGGTTATTCGTCCTTATGGATATGCAATTTGGGAAAATATTCAAAACGAGTTAGACAGACAATTTAAACTTACTGGACACCAAAACGCATACTTTCCGTTGCTTTTTCCATATTCTTTCTTAACAAAAGAAAAAGAACACGTTGAGGGTTTTGCTCCCGAAGTTGCTCTTGTTACAGAAGCAGGTGGCGAGGAGTTGGGTGAAAAGTTGGTTATTAGACCTACAAGTGAAACTGTGATTTGTAATATGTTTAGTAAATGGGTGAAAAGTTATCGTGATTTGCCTGTAAAGGTTAATCAATGGGCAAACGTTATGCGTTGGGAAAAGACAACAAGACCATTCTTGCGTACTAGTGAATTTTTGTGGCAAGAGGGACACACTTTGCACGAAACAGAAGAAGAAGCAAGACAAGAAACTTTACAAATGTTAGAGATTTATCGCAAATTCGCAGAGGACTTTTTGGCTATTCCTGCTATTGTGGGTAAAAAGACTGAAAAAGAGAAATTTGCTGGTGCTGTGGATACTTATACTTTTGAAACTATGACAAGAGATGGTAAAAGTTTACAATCTGGTACTAGCCACTATTTAGGTACAAATTTTGCACAAGGTTTTAATATTAAATTCCAAAATAAAAATGGTGAAATGACTTATCCTCACCAAACAAGTTGGGGAAGTTCTACTCGCTTAATCGGTGCATTGATTTGTGCTCACGGAGACCAACGAGGTCTTGTTCTTCCTCCAAAAATCGCTCCGATTCAAGTTGTTATTGTGCCGATTACTCTTAAAAATGATGATTTAGTTGCTTTTTGCAAAGATTTGAATGACAAATTAACAGCAAAAGGCATAAGAGTAAATCTTGATTTAAGTGATACTTCTGCTGGATTTAAGTTCAACAAATGGGAATTGAAAGGTGTGCCTGTTAGATTGGAAATTGGTAACAGAGATTTGGAGCAAGGAATTGTTACTTATTCTCGCCGTGATACTTGCCAAAAAGCAACTTTAAATCTAAATAATATTGAGCAAAATATTATTGCTTTATTAGATGAAATTCAAGCAAATATGTTAGAAACTGCTCGTGCTAAAACAAATGCTCATATTATTGATGTTGATAATAGACAAGATTTAATTAATACAGTAAATGCTGGAAACTTTGTACGTGTAACTTGGTGTGGCGATAGAAGTTGTGAGGAAAACTTAAAAAACGAAACTGCAATAACTTCTCGTTGTATGCCTTTTGAACAAAGTGGCAAAAAGAATAAATGTGCTTGTTGTGGCAAAGAATTAAAAGATGATGAAGGCTTTATAACTTTGTTTGCAAAAGCATATTAAAAAGGAAAAATCATAGAAAAACTATGGTTTTTCGTTTTTTATATAAAAAATTTAAAAATAAAAAAGGGTTTTCTGTATCTCATTGCGTATATAGTAATTAAGAGGTATTAAATAAATATTAATTTAATAGGGCATAATGTACTCTAAAAAGAGTACAGGTTTTGTTCTTTTCATTTTTTACAAAAGGAGGGGTGTGCTTTGGCTAAACTTTTTAGTACAGAATGGCTTGATGAACTTAAAAATCGTTGTGATATCGTTGATGTTATTTCTCGATATGTTCCTCTCAAAAAGAACGGCAGAGAGTTTTCTGGTTGTTGTCCATTCCATCACGAAAAAACAGGCTCATTCTTTGTTTATCCAGAATCCCAAAGTTATCATTGTTTTGGGTGTAAAGAAAGCGGTGATGTAATTAAATTTGTTAGCAAATATGAAAATGTTGGCTTTATTGATTCTGTTGAGAGATTGGCAAATATTGCAAATATGCCTTTGCCAGAATTAAAAGATGTAAACAATAACGAAATTGCGAAAAAGAAAAAAGAAAAAGAGCAGATTTTAGGTGCTTTAAAGAGTGCTGGACTATATTATTTTAAGAATTTATATTCAAATCACCCACAAGCAAAAGTTGCTCTAAATTACATAGAAAAGCGAAAAATTAAACCAGAATTTGTGCGTAAATTTGGGCTGGGTTGTAGTCTTGATTTTGATAGTGCAATTAGGTATTTAAATGGACAAGGTTATAGTAATTATATTCTAAAAAAAGCAGGGCTTTTAAGTGAGGTAAATGGGCGTATTTTTGATGCTTTTGGCAAAAGGCTTACATTTCCTATATTCAACAAAGAAGGCGAAGTTATAGGCTTTTCTGCAAGGCTTTTGGAAGATAAAGAATTAGCAAAATATAAAAATACTGCTGCTTCACCAGTTTTTAATAAATCCGAAGTAATTTTTGCAATTAATTTACTCAAAAAAGAGCGAGAACTTGCAAGACAGAACAATCGAGAATTTGATGGCTTTCAAAACATAATTATTGTTGAGGGGCAAATAGATGTAATTAGTATGCATCAATTCGGTTTTGTTAATACTGTTGCTTGTCTAGGTACTGCGATTACGCCTATGCACGCACGTAAATTAAAGCAATTTAGCGAAAATATTATTTTGCTTTTAGATGGTGATGGAGCGGGGCAAAAAGCCACTTTGCGTAGTATTGATGTGTTGAGAGATAGTGCTTTAAATGTTAAGGTTGCATCACTTCCTAATGGACAAGACCCTGATGAATTTTTAAAAGCAAATGGCACAGAAAAAATGCAAGAAATTTTAAACAATGCCATTGATGGAATGGAATACAAAATTAAAGTTTTGGCAGAAAATTATGACCTAAACGACCTTATGCAAAAGGCTAAATTTGTGCGTGAGGCGTTGATTGTTGTTAAGGCTTTAAAAGAGCAGAGTGAGCAAGATATCTATTTACAACTAGTACATAAATATTGTAGCACACCTGTTGATATTTTAAGGCTGGATTTAGCAAAATTAGGTGATAGCGAAGTTCCTTTTTGGGAAAGAGAACAAGAAGCACAGCCACAAGAACAAACGGAAGAAAAAGAAGTTGTTAAAAAAGTGGGCTATGTGTTAGCAGATTTATTTATAATTGCAAGTTTATTATATAACAAAGAATATACACATAAGTTTTATAATCAAATTTTGGATTTAGAATTTGATGATGCGGGGCTTAATGAAGCATATTTATATATAAAAAATGCGGTCTCAAACAATATGCGACCTAGTATAAGTGGTCTATATAGTTTTATGGAAGTAGATAGTTCAACTTTACTTTTAAAAGAAGCGGTTAATTTTGAGTTTTTGCCAGACCCTTTTCCAGAAATTACGTTTGAATCATATTTATTAAAAAATAAACAACGTAAATTGATGAAAGAAAGTGAGTCTGCACAAGCCCTTTGTACTTCTGCCAAAGATGTGGAAGAACGTAATGAGGCTATGCGTAAGTTTATTGATTTAAGTAATCAATTAAATCAACTAAAAATAGAAATAGAATCTTGTAGTGCAAAATATACAGCACAAGTAAATTTAATGAATAAAAAACCACGAAAATAAAGGAGAAAAATACAGTGGAAGAATTAAGAGATGATATTAGAAAAGAGTGCGACAAATTAGCGATTGTTGCAAGTAAACGTGGAGTAATTTCAGAAGATGATATTTACAATCGTTTGATGAAAGTTGAAGCGAGTGCGGAAGAAATCGAAATAGCAATGAAGTATTTACGTGCAGAGGGTGTTGAGATTTCAAAAGATGATGAAGATGAAATCAGTGTTGAACATATGATGAACCAGGCAAACATCAACGACCCAGTAAAAATGTACTTTAAAGATATAGGTAAGGTTGATTTATTAACCCCAGAAGATGAAATCGAGTTGGGTAAACGTATGATGGCGGGTGATGAGTCTGCTAAACAAAAATTGATTGAATCTAACTTGCGTTTGGTAGTTTCTATTGCAAAGCGTTATTTAGGTAAGACAAGTATGTCTTTTTCAGACCTTATTCAAGAGGGAAATATGGGTTTAATTAAAGCGGTAGAACGTTTTGACTATCGCCGTGGCTTCCATTTTAGTACTTATGGTACTTGGTGGATTAGACAGGCAATTAGTCGTGCGATTGCCGACCAAGCACGTACTATTCGTATCCCTGTACATATGGTAGAAACAATCAATAAATTAGGTCGTGTAACTCGTATGCTTTGGCAAAAGTTAGGTAGAGAGCCGACCGAAGCCGAAATTGCAGAATCTATGGGTATGAGTGAAGAAAAAATCGGCGAAATTCGCAAAATTGCCCTAGAACCAACAAGCCTTGAAACACCAACAGGTGAGGAGGGCGACAGCGAATTCTATGACTTTGTAGAAGATGAAAACGCAAAATCGCCATCAGAAAATATTATTCAAATGATGCTCAAAGAGCAACTTTTAGCAGTAATTGAAACACTTACACCTCGTGAACAAAAAGTTATTAGATTGCGTTATGGTTTAGATGATGCTCACCCAAGAACTTTGGAAGAAGTGGGCAAAGAATTTAACGTAACACGTGAACGTATTCGTCAAATTGAAGCAAAGGCACTTAAAAAATTACGTAATCCAAGCAGAAGTAAAAAATTAAAGGATTTTATAGATGACTAAACGTCAATTAGAAATTTTTAGAGAGTTAGATGCTAGTGATTTAACCGCTGATATCGGTTGCGACCACGGTGTGTTGTCTTTGGAACTTTTAGTTTCAAATAAAGCAAAAAATATTATTAGTACAGACATTAGCCAAAAATGTTTAATTAAAACAGTTATGCTTTTAGAGCAAAATGGTTATACAGACAGAGCGGAATTTGTTTGTGCAGATGGTTTGCCTAGCCAGTTTAATCCAGACCAAATTTTAATTGCTGGTTTAGGTGGTTTGGAAATATGCAAGATTTTAGCACAATATTTTGAGCAAAATCCAAATAGACCAAAACTTGTTTTGCAACCTATGAAAGATTTAAATATAGTACGAGAATTTTTAAATAGGATAGGTTATAAAATTATTGCTGATAGAATTTTTGAAGATAGAAAATTTTACACAATTATTAAAGCAGAATTAGGTCAACAAACTCTTACAAAAAGGCAAATAAATTTTGGTGCGATTGAATATGAATACACGCAAGATGCTTACGTTGCGTGGCTTAATGAAAAAATCGAAAAAATCCAAGATATTCTGCAAAAAACTAGCAAAAATAACTCAAAATATGAGGAATTATCTCAAATTTTAAATGAATGTAATCAAATAAAAGGACTTAAAAAATGTTAAAAGATATTTTAGTTTATCAACAAAAAGATGCGGAACTTGTAAAACTAGACCGTGATTTAGAAAATAGCCAACAAAAGAAAGAAGTAAATAAGTTGGTAGAACAAGTAAAACAAGCTCAAAATAAAGTTTATTCTTTGGAAAATACTGCCTCACAATTAATAGTTGAATTTGAGCAAGTAAAGCAATTATTCGAAAATCAATCAAAAAAAGTAGAAAATACTAAAAAATTAGATTTAAATGGACAAACAGAAGCAGAATTACGTGAAGCAGAAGTTTTAATCAAAAAAGAAATAGGCGCATTACTTGCTTTAAGTAAGGAAATAAAAAGTTTATCAAATAAAATTACACAAACACGTAAAGAATATGACAAAACAACTGCTTATGGTATGGAATGCAAAACAAAATATAAAACAAGTTTAGATGCATTTAAAAACTTTTCTGCAAAGAAAAATAGTGAAAGAGAAAAAATTGCAAACGAACTTGAAGACTTAAAGAAACGTATTGACCCAGCAGTTATGCAAAAATATTTGCAAATGAGAGATGACCATAAATTCCCGATTTTAGTGCCATTAGTAAATCAATCTTGTGCAATTTGTGCAACACCTTTGGCAAACGCAAGACTTGATATGCTCAAAAAAGAAGGTATGGTTGAGTGCGAAAACTGTCATAGAATTATTTATACACAAGACAAATAATAGGCTAAAATTATAGCCTATTTTTTTGTATATTTATTCATTATTATTTTATTATTTTCATACATTAGTAATATGCAAAAAATACTAAAATTTCAACAATCTTTGGATTATTATTTAAAACTTTTAGATACTCGTTTGGCTCAAAATGATTATTTGGGTGCATTAGATTCTGCTCGTAATGCACTCACGCAAAGTAAAACAAGAATAGATAAGCAAGCAATAAATATTTTGATTGGGCAAATTTATTTTGAAATGAAATTATACTTATTGAGTTGCGAATATTTTTTTAGAGCGATAAAAGTGCCAGAAACACGTGCAGGAGCATATTTTGGGATTGGCAGAAATTTAGTTATGTTAAAGCGAGAAAAACTTGCGTTAGAGTATTTTGATTGTGCATTATCTACTGGTGGTGTGGAAGACTTTTCTAGTGCTGTTTTAGAGTGGACTCAAATTATTAGGCAAAACTTGTCTAAAAACAGCGTTAATTTGAGTTCTCTTGCTATTGCTAAAAATCTTGTAAAGTTAAAGCAATTTGATGAAGCATTGAGCATTTTAGAGCCTAGAATGAATGCTGGCGAAATTGAAGCCAAAATTATGTATGCAGATATATTAATAATACGAGGCGAATTTGAAGAAGCAAGAGAAATATTATTTAAAGTTTTAAAAGATGAGCCGGAAAATGTTTCTGCATTGTTGGTGTTGTGTTCATTATGTTCTGCTCAAAAAGATTATTGTAATTTAGAAATTAATTTAGAAAAATTAGAATATTGTGAATTACAAAGCGGGCAAGCAATTTTGTTAGCAACTTTATTTGCTAATTTAGGAAAATACAATAAAACTTTAAAAATATTCGAAAAAATACTAAAAAATGATGAATTTAATACAAAAATACTGCTTTTTATGGCAATTTGTTGCTATAATTTAGGCGAAAAACAAGATGCACTATATTATGTTGGTAGGGCTCGATGGATAGATATAGAAAATCCTGTTTTAAATGTGTATTATGATATATTTAATAGAGATTTATGTGAACCTCCGCTTAAACTTTTGGTTCAAATTCCAGCAAAAATAGGTGAAAATAAGTTAAATTCGGTGTTTTTAGCGGTAAATTCGGGTAATTTTTGTGAAAATTTTACAAATTCATTAACTTTGGCAGATGATATAGAGTGGTGCTTTTCGCTGAAAAATAATGCTATTACAGAAGATATATCAAAAGTGTTTTCTCATTGCAAAAAGAAACAAGCTACTTCGCTTTATGAAAAACTTTTATTAACAATTAGATTGAGCAAAGAACAAAAATATTATTTAACGAAATATGCTTTATTAGCAGGTCATTTAAAAACTATTGATATAACTGCAAATTTGCATTTTAGAAGTTTTAAATTAAAAATTCCTAAATATATTGAAAATAATTTATTAATCAAAAAAGGTTATTGTCAAGCGGTTAGTTTTGCAGAAATTAATAGTTTACAATTTGACTTTGAATATATAAATAAACGAATAGCACAAAGCGATTGGACGGCTAATATTGATTTAAAAGTTGATGAAAATTTGATTTCTTGCCTATATTTTTGCCAAAATGCACAAGTTTTGGAACAGGCGTGCATATATTTTGCTACTGACAAGCATCAAGTGATGCAAGCGATAAATTATTTAAAATTGCTTTAATTTTGAGGTAAATTTATGCAAAAAGGTGTTTTTTCGCAAAGTTTAATGGTTGGTGCTGTGATGTTTGGCTCTATTGTGGGGGCTGGATTTTCAAGTGGCAAAGAAGAGTGGTTTTATTTTGCTCAATTTGGTTGGGTGTGCTTTCCGTTAATTTTATTAGCAGGTGTATTGTTATTTTTTTTGGGATATAAATTTTTGGAATTTGGCAAAAGAAATGGAATAGAGTCTGTTCAGCAAATGAATGGTAAAATCTTTGGTAAATGGGGTATTTTTGCAGAAATTATATTTATTTTTAGCAATTTTATACTACTTTCGGCTAT
>JAGART010000167.1 GCA_017622115.1 Clostridia bacterium | reverse complement strand
TTTAACATAACAAAGTCGTTGTTGCTAATATTTTGAGCCGAACTCTCAATGTGGCGTAAATCACTTGGATTTAATTTGAGGTTAGGGTCAGTAGCCTCTTGAATATCAGGTAAAAGTACCTTTTGTACTTGCAAAATTGAAGTCGCTGCCTTTGCTGAATTTTGTTGGGGTATAATAGCACCAAAAAGACTAACTATTAATAAAGTTAGTAGTCCTAAAAAGGCAATAGAATAACCCTTGATTTTTTTGCTTAACATTTAGTTTTTTCCTCCCTTTTTTTGCCCGACAAATAAGTCAATCTATAAAAAAGTATATTTACAATCAATATTTTATCAAATACGACAAAAAAACACAAACAAAAATAAGCAATTTTACAAAATCCTTGTTCTTTTTTAGTTTGTGGCAGAATAACAAAAAAATGCGTGTGATTACGCATTTTTTGTAAATTAAACACTAAAAGTCAAAATCGTCATCATCACGTAAAATTTTCTTGTTTCTTTCTTTAATGTCATATAACACGTGATTTTCGTTAATATATCTTGGTGGTTTATATTCATCTACGGCAGGCGTCATATTATAAATGTGGCTTGCTTTGTAGGCAAATGTAAATTGACTTTTAATTGCTTTTTCTTTAAACATACTTACAATCATTTCGCCGTCTTTTAAGTAACCTAATTCATCAGGTGTAATAAGAGCACGGCTAACTTTTTGTTTGCTTGTAGATTTTGTAGAATCATTTTTACCCTTGCTTTCACTAGTGCTTTCTGTTTCTACACTTGTTTGACCACAACGAGTACTAAATTCTTCTTTTGTCTTTTGGTCCATAGTACCTAAATAAACGTGAATGTTACAGTTTGCCTTGATAACTTCAGCTGCTGCTTCACCATACTTAATGCTAACCTGTGGGTAAGATTGAACTACCAACATCAAGCAAATTCCACGACTACGACCAACTGTAATAATCGACTCAAAACGTGGAATTTTTGGCATATTTGCAAATTCATCAAGCAAGAAATAAACTCTGCGAGGCAAACATAATTTAGGGCTTTTGTTAGCCACTTCTACAAGTGTCTTGTAAAGTTGTACTATACACATTTGGGCAATAGGATAACGTGTTTCTTTTTCATCTGGTACTTTGATAAATAAGGCAGTAGGTTTGTCTGCAAAATGTTCAAAATCCATTTCATCAGCACTTGTCGCAAAACATACACCGCTATCAGCAAATACGTTTACAGCATTAGCAATCATACCAAAGAAACTACGTGCAGTAATAGGTGAGTTATTTACAATAGGACTTGCAAGAGATACAGCATTACTTAATTTGCTACGACCTTGTAAGTATTTTTGTAATGTTCCAAATTGTCTATCAGGGTCGGCATCTTTTGTGTTACAAATTTTATAAAGGTTAAAGAAGTTGTATCTTTCTTCTGTCATTCCTAATTCTGGGTTTTCAGAGTCTTCAAGCATTGCAAGCATCATACCTAAAATAAAGTCTTTTGCACCCATTTCCCACGATTTGTCGTTACCTTCTGAAATAGGGCAAAGAGTGAGTGCAATATCGTTTAAATCTTCGTAAGCAGAGTCTTTAAGTTGCTTCTTTGTTGCTTCCAAATAACTTTCGATACTATCTCTGTTAGGAAAAGCAATTCCATCAATTTCATACCATTCATTATTATAAACAGGAGCAATTACTCGTAGTCCACAATCTGCTGGGTTTTCATTGTAGTGTACTTTTACTTCACTACGAATGTTTATTGCACGTTGAAAGTTTCTAAAAGGCTTTGCCATAGGGTTCCAACGTGTACTACTAAATGGGTCACGTAAGTTGAATGTAACAATTTCATAACCTTCTTCACGAAGTTTTACAGCGTGTTTATTGTATAACTCACCCTTAACGTCCATAATTACAAGACTAGGTTTTGTCTTTGTGCTAGACAAAATTTGAATTGTTGGGTCAATAAAACCGGCTGACTTACCACTACCAGTAGTACCAACTACCATTGTGTGCCAAACTTCGTGTTTCATATTTACTCTAATTGCGTTGCCTTGAAGTTGAGCCCTAATCGGTACGCCATCTTCGTGGTTTTTTAAATCTCTAAAAAAGCAACCATCGTATTTTTTGTCTAATTCTTTTTCTGTAAGCCATTCAGAATCAAAAAATTGTTCAGTAGGTTTTTGTTTTTCTTTCTTTTTACCATTACCTAATACTGATTTTCCATCTGCAACTTTTAATAAAATGAGTATTGTAAACCCAACTACACAAAGTGCAAATATAGACCAAGTGTAAGTGCCTAAAATTCCCTCTATGCTGATAGTTCCATATTCTAATACAGAGCCCAAAACAGCAGCAATAGCAAAACTACCTATAATAATTCCTATACATAATAATAGAAATTTAGCAAATTTACCCAAAATGCAACCTCCACGTAAATTTTACAAAATCTTCAATTTTTTAATAATTTTAGGTTTATTTTGCCCAAAAATTAAAAAAAATTTAAAATTTCTTAAAAATTGTACTTAATTAATTTGCTTTTGTCAAATTTATTTGTTAATATTATTTCATAAATTTGTGTTTGTGCGCAAATTTTTAAACTAAATGCGTGTTTTTGTGTATAGTTTTTGAATCTACGCAAAACATAATTTAAAACTTGTTCAAAAAATATCGGAGGTATTTTAGTTATGAGCGCTCTTATGTTTCAATTAGCTAATTCGATGATGAATGTTGTAACAAACAGTCCAAAACTTGCTGATGAAGGTAATACTGGAAGCGAAGGTAAATGGGAGTGGAACTGGGTTGCGGATATCGTTGATGCAATTAACTGGCTTTTGTATCCATTACTCATTTTGGTTGGTACAGCGGGTGTTATCTATGCTGTTTATCTTGGTGTAAACTTGGCTCGTGCTGATAGTGCAGACAAACAACAAGAAGCTAAAAAACGTATGATTAACGCAATCATCGGTCTTGCTAGTATTATCGCTTTAATCTTATTGTTGAAATTGTTCTGTAACTCTATCTTACCTATGTGGCTTAACCCAGATACAACAATTCCAGTTTAATAACATAGAAACTGAAAAAATTTAGCTAAATTTAAAAATAGTTGATAGTTAATAGTAAATCTATTGACTATTGACTATTTTTTAGTTTAAGAGGGAATGTGTAATGAAATTTTTTAATATTTTATCATCACTTTTCGCTTGTTTTGTAATTATGTTTGCGTTTACCGGTTGTAGTTGGTTTGGTAGTCCTGATACTGGCGGAAGCGGTGGTTCTGGTGGTGGCGGAGGCTTAAAACCGGGGGGCAATTCATTCGGTGATACAACTTATCCCGATTTAGATGATGATGCCTTGCTTGCCCAAATGCGAGCTGATGCTACACAAGGTGTACGTTCAACATACTTGCCGAGTGTAGATGAAGTTTCTAGTGATGAAGTTTTACAAAAAGATAGACAAAAATATTTTGAAAATTCCGCTTTGCAATATGAAATAGTTGCAGAGTATGTTTTGCACGTGTTGCAAGGTAAATATGGTAATGGAATGGGCGAAAAAACAATTACTTATGAATTTTACGCAGATAAATCCCTTTTGCCACAAAATGATGAATATGAAACTAAAATTACTTTGCCACAAAATACACCGCAAGAAAAAAGTGGTAAATTACTAGAAACTCACAAAAACGCAATAAATAACCCTGTTGTAGATATTGAATATCCTTTGAGTGGTGGGCATTATTCACAACCGCTTCAACAAGTATATGATGAAAATTTAAAGTGGAATATGAGCGGTGGAGATATTGTTGCAAGTTTTAAACCTATTGTACAAATGAACTTAATGGAGTATTCTTTGGGTAAAAGTTTAAGTCCTATCAGTACAAATTTAGTACAAGCACAAACAAAGGTACAAGAATATGCAAAAGAAATTGACAAGTTAGGTATTCCGCAAACTAATGAGTTTAAAGAATTTTTAATCAGTTATATTAAAAATACTATTATCGGCAGTAACTTAATTGTTCGTGAAACTCAAACTATTACATATAATGATATTTATTATGAAAAGTATGAGCAAGTAGGTACAACCACCGACCCTGAAACTGGCGAGGAAACTCCTGTTTACGACTGGGTGCAATACTGGTATAATATTTCTGGCTCGGGGGCGGGTGCTTCGCTTACAAGTGATACTGCTTATAAATTTGGCTATGTTGATACAATTAATCAAATCATAAATGCTGTTTTGGGCGAAAATGGCTTTACAAAAAACTTTCCAACATATACTCGTGTCGAAATAACTGACACAAATCCTGTAAACTTTTTTAATTCAATAAATAAGGAAGCCCAAATACAAAAAATTAGTAGTATGGATTATTACGAGTATAATTCTTTGATTGTTTACCCTGATGCTATTATGTCTATTGATGAAAATGGCGAAGATACACTAGATTATTTGCGTAAATGGTGGCAATTTGACTTTTTAGAAATTAGTGTAGATAGCAAAAATGATATTACCCTTGATGTTTATTTGCGTATTCATCTTAATAGTGAAAATACTTTTATACATATTACAAGAATAAATACTGACAGCACAAAAGGCTATGATTATGAAGGACAAATAGAAGATAGTGAAAAATATCTTACTCAAAATGGCGATTTAATGCCAGAATATTATTTTGATGAGACAAAAACAAATCGCCGTTCAGTTTTGATTTATGATTATGTTGATAAAAACACTACAAAACTTTTAACCGATGCAGTTGTAAATCCTTATTCAAAAGATACAACTCAACCAAATTTTAGGGCTTTTTATAATGGCGAAAATGCATACAAAAATACTTTTGTAGGCAAACTAGGTAGTAGTGTTAGTTTCGAACAACCTACAAAATTAGAACAACAAGGGTTTAATATGACTAACTTCTATGAAGAAAATGTAGATTTTAGTCAAAAGTACTTGTGTCAAGATAGCGGGGACTTTGTAGAGTTTATTTTTGATGTTAAAAAAGATAATTCAAAACCTGCAAATTATGATTATTCATTTAAGTATTGTATTACTACTTCTTTTTGGGGCGAAACAATACAAGAATTAGAATAATTGCTTTTTTGACATTTTATTTAATTTTTTTACATTTTGGACTTGCTTTTGCTGTAATGATTTGTTATAATTAGACAAATTCAGCCGAGGAGTAAAATATAGGAGGGATAGTTTGAGCACTTTTTTAACGCAAATTGCAGGCTTTTGGTCTGACTTGTTTTATAATAGTATTATTAGTCCAATAGTCAATTTCTTTGCCTACTTTTTTGGTATGTTTTTGTATGGCTTGCAATTAGGTATGTTTTATGTAATTGATGCTGTGCAAATGGTTGTGCGTAAAATTTCAGGCTTGCCTGCATATAGTATAAATGGTGAAAGAACTTATGGTTATATCGTTGATGGTCAAGAACGTAATGATGACCTCGTAATGGCATTTTTAGAGAGTGAAACAACTCAATCTGTGTTCTTTTCTATCTTAATCGCTGCTGTATTCTTGCTCTTTATTACTACTGTAATCGCTGTGTTAAAGACAGAATTTGATACAAAAAGTAACGCAAAAGGTCCTATTTTTGCAAGTGCTTTAAAATCTATTGTTTATTTTGCTCTCGTGCCAGTTGTTTGTTATTTGGGTATTATTGTTTCAAATATCGTACTTAAAACTTTAGATGGTGCTACAAGTCGTGATGCTGTTTCGTTTAGTAGTCAGGTCTTTACCGCTGCGGGACACTCGTGTAATCGGGCTCGGGAAAGTAGTGACTTTGCAAAACAAGTCTATGATAGTGGAATTTTACCAGGTACAGCCCAACTGGGTGGCTTTGACCAAGAAAAAGTTGCTATGCTTATAGATGATGCTTTTAGGCGAAATTTAAATGCTGTAGGTGCTGATAATGGCACGGCAACAATTCAAGTTGTAGGCGATTGGGGCTTTGGTACGAGAAATTATACATTCTCATCATTTGATGTTAAAGATTATACTATCGTTTATGAGTTTTATAATACAGCAATGTATAATTATCTGATTGGTTATGTCGCAGGTCTAACGATTATGTTTATGCTGTTAAACTTGCTGATTGGTGTAATACGAAGGATTTTTGAACTGGTTATCTTGTTTGTCGTTTCGCCTGCTGTTGTTTCGC
>JAGART010000017.1 GCA_017622115.1 Clostridia bacterium | reverse complement strand
CTTAATTAACCATTTTGTTTTAAATATTCTGCTTCAATCTCATCAGCTTCATCTAATGGCACTACTTCAAATTCGTTATAAATTGATTCACCATCTGTGTTTGTATTTAAAATTTTGATTTGTTCTAAAAGTTCTTCATATTTTGGCAAATCACTTAAACTTTGCAACTCAAAACGTTTTAAAAACTCATCTGTTGTTCCAAACAAAAGCGGTTTACCCACAACATCTTTTCTGCCAACTACTTCAATTAAATTATGAGTTAAAAGCAACTGAATAGCATAATCACTACCAACACCACGAATATTTTCTATTTCTAATCTGGTAATAGGTTGTTGATACGCAATAATTGCCACTGTTTCAAGTGCTGTCTTTGTAAGAGCCCTTTCTTTGATAGGGTTTAATACAAGACTAATGGCATCAGCATAATCTGGATTTGTACAAAATTGAACTTTGTTTTTGTATGTAATAATTTGTATTCCACTTGTTTCATCATACTTTTGTTTTAAGTCGTGAACAGTTTGTAAAACTTCTTCTGGTGATATTTCTAATTTAGTAGCGATATCATCAACAGAAACACCCGCCCCCGCAACAAACAAAATACCCTCAATTATATTCTGTAAGTTCTGCATCTTCTATTTTTTCTCCTTCTTTTTTCTCAATATCAATTTCACCAAACAAATCATCTTGCACAACGCTGGCATATTGAATTTTAAGTAATTCTAGCAAAGCCAAAAATGTATTTATAATTTCACTTTTAGTAAAGTCCACAGCAAATAAGTCTATAAAACGCACTCGCTTTTTTTCATCTAGTTTTGCTTGAATATTTGCAAAACACTCACGCACAGTAAATCTATCTTTTTGAACTTGTCGCTCAACAATCGGCGCTGTTTTTTGCTCTAATCTAACAAGCAATTTACTAAAAGCATCAACAAGATTTTGCATATTCATATTTTTTAATACAATTCTAAAATCGTTTGCGGACTTTTCTGGCTCTTTATAAAATCTATCAGTATTTTCCAGTACGCTTAATTCTTCACTTGTTTCTTTAAACAAACGATACATTTCCAGTCTGCGTTTGTAGAGTTCTTCCATATCAATTTGCTCGCCATCTTCATCTGCTTCTGGCTTTGGCATAAGGCTATTAGTTTTAACTTCGATTAACCTCGCAGCCTCACGAATGAACCAACTCATACTTTCCATATCCAAATCATTTAGCGAACGAACATATTCAAGATACTGCCCTGTAATATCTCCGATTTTGATATCTTTAATATCAAGTTTTGTTGAACGAACTAATCTCCACAAAACATCAAGAGGACCTTCGTGATTTTCAAAATAAAAGACCATTTCGCTTACTTCACTAACATCTTCTTGTGTCATTCCCTCTAAACTGGTCTTGTCGATTACGCCCTCAAAATCGCCCAAATCCAAATTTTCGTTTTCCATAAATTCTCCATTTTTTCATTAGATAAATATCGATACAAATAAATTAAACAAATTGCCCAAAACTAAACCGCTCAACCAATTTATTAACCAATAGAATGCACCGCTAATCAAAAGCAACAACAAAATCCATTGTCCGTAATTTCTCATAAACACAATAAACTTATTATCGTAACGGCAGAATGCATTAATAAAACCAAAACCGTCCAACGGATAAATTGGCAATAAATTGAACACAGCCAACACAAAGTTTATCATTGTCAAAAATTCAAATAGTGAAATTACAAATTGAAAGAACAATACACTCGGGTCTAAAAACATAAAACAAACAACCCACAAAAATAAGAACACTATTGATAAAATCAAGTTTGTAAGTACACCAGCGAGCGAAACAACTACTTCACCTTTACGTATGTTGCGAAAATTATTTGAGTTTATCGGCACAGGTTTTGCCCAACCAAAACCAATAATAATCAAGCACAAAAAGCCTATTGGGTCAAAATGCTTTGCAGGATTTAAAGTTAATCTGCCAGCAAGTCTTGGTGTATCATCACCCATTTTAACCGCAGCGTAAGTATGTGCAAATTCGTGCACAACTATACCCACAACAATAGCAATTATCCACGCACCCAACGTTACAAGAATTTCTACAAAACTTGCACCCGAAGTAAATATATTGATAATTCCCAAGATTTTTCTCCTTAAAAGTATTCTTATAATTATATAAGAAAATACGCATTTTAGCAAATGTTTTTGCTTATAAAAATCTTGATTTATTTGTAGAAATAGCACATTTTTTGCGTTCTACTAGCCAGTTTTTTATATTCGTTATATTTTTTTGCTCTAAAAAATAAAATATACTATGAAATTTTGGGTTATAAACAAATGGCAAATTTTATTAAGTGCACTTGTATTATTTTTTATGCTTGCACTTGTAATTCGCCCAGATATTTATATGGATTCTTGCTTACGAGGCATCTTAATTTGGGGTACATCAGTACTACCCGCTCTTTTCCCTTTTTTCTTTTTTTCTAGTATTTTAATCAAACTACGAGCATTAGACATAATTGGTGCAAAATTAAGTAAATTTATGCAAACAATTTTTCATTGCCCCGGTTGTAGTGGAGTTATATATTTGTTGAGCATAATTTCAGGTTATCCCGTTGGAGCAAAAATCACAAGTGAAATGTATCAAGCAGGCACTTTAACACGCAATCAAGTTGTACGAATTAATGCTTTTGCTTCCACCTCTGGCCCATTATTTATTATTGGTTCTGTTGGTGTAGGAATGTTTGTAAATCACGCTTGCGGAATAATAATGCTAATTGCCCACTTGCTAGGAGCTTTATTTAATGGGTTACTTTATAGAAATTATGGCATCAAAAACGAAATTCAAGCACCGCCTCAACCTATTCAAAAAACGCAAAGTATATTATCAAACACAATGTACGATTCAATTATTTCTATACTAATCGTTGGTGGCTATATCGTAATATTTAATATTATAATAGATATGCTTTTTAATATTGGCTTACTTGAAATATTCTCTGCTATTTTTGGATTTTTGCTAAATATTATTGGTTTACCCACATCATTAAGTACTGGTCTTGCTAGCGGAATTTTTGAAGTAACACGTGGCTGTCTGGATTTATCTGCAAGCGGACTAGATTTAAAATTAATAACTGCTTTTGCTTGCGGATTAATCTCTTGGGGCGGATTTAGCATACACTTGCAAGCATTAACATTTTTAAATAAATGCAAAATTTCCATTCCCTTTTATCTTTTGCAAAAATTTACTCAATGCATAATTTCAGCCTTTTTATGCTGGCTAATTTTATTGTTTGTGCCAATATAAAAAGACGCTTTTTTGCGTCTTTTCTATTTATTGCGAGTTTTTAGTTATTTAAATTATCATTCACATTGCTAGAACTTTGCACATAAACTGCTGTAATAATATTGTCCATAACTTGCGATTTTTGCAAACGAATACTCATTTCCGTTCCTAAATTGTTGCCATCTAAATCTTGCCAGTGACTGAAATCATAACCACTTAAACAAGGTTTTGTAGCAAATGTAATAGTGTCTGTATCAGTTAAATTATCAAAGTCATCGCCAACTATATATGCTGTGCCACCTTTTGTACTTGTAACAGATATACCTTCTATATTTGCTCCATTACTAGATTTCAATTCCGTATATGGGGTAGTTGTTGTTTTTATATAAATATGTATTCCACCATTATTATTTAAGTAGCTTTTAAGCAAACCTTTAAAGTCTATTTCTAATTCATTTGAATTAGTATTAGCAAAATATTGCACACCTAACGCAACAGGTAAATTATCATATGAACCTATAGAAAATTCAATATCAAAAAAAGTACTATTATCAAAAGAAATTTGACTAATATAATGTCCTGTTTGCGGAGTAATATATAATATACTATTTCGAGTATTTATATATTCATAAACAAAACTACTTACAGAAGTACTTGAACCTGTCACATATATATGCATTTCTTGCCATTTAGCATAAAGTGTATGATTTGCAGTAACTATATCACTTGTAGATACCGGGCTACCAGATAAATCACTATTTTTGTACCACCCAGCAAAAGAATAACCAGTTTTTGTTGGGGTTGGTAGTGTGCCGTAAGACAAAGTGCAACTCACCTCCAACGGACTTCTGCTCGAATCAAAAACAGACAACGGCGTGGCATTCTCCATAGCCGAACTCCCTATCAACCTCGAAGAAAACAGCGCATTTGTGTTCGGCGCCATTTT
>JAGART010000166.1 GCA_017622115.1 Clostridia bacterium | reverse complement strand
TCATCACTCACTGCGTGAGGGCGAAGCCACATAGGGCTATCAAAATACCCCTCTGGCATTTCATTTATTTTTTTAGCGAACTCCAAAGCACGTTCGTTAAGTTGTGCTTCAAAAGAAAAGTCTTCTTTACGTACCTCTTTTTTAAACACCTGCCCATCACGCACCTCAAATAAAGTATCTGGTGCTGGGTTTTCATAAGACCATTCTGTACACGTAACAACCGTATCAAAATGCTTGCAATAATTCATTAATTTTTGCCTACGTGCAAAATCTAATTCAGATAAAACATCATCTAAAAACAACATAGGTTTTTCGCCGTAAAACTGATGATACACAAAAATTTCTGCTATTTTTAAAGCAAGTGTTGCTGTACGTTGTTGCCCCAAACTGCCCTCATTTCTTAAATTTATGTATTCATAAGTTTCCGTATCTTTTCCCTGCTTTGGTGTAGGGTTTTTGATATAGCAAAGTTTTATTTCAATGTCATCTAAATGCGGACCAACCGAACTAGTATGTGTCAACACATCTTTAATAAAATTTTGTCTAACTTTTTGAGTATAAACTTCTTCCAAATCGTTTAAATGAACTTGCTCCAACCTATCGCAAAAAGTACGATATGTTAAACGTAAAGTTTCTGTATTGTCTGTTAGAATTCGCATTATTGCATTAACTATTCTTTGCAAACTTTTTAAAAAGTTGTATCGTCTTAACATAATTTTAAGACTATAAGACATAATTTGAGTATCCCACGGAAGCAAAGCACTATCGTATTCGCCCGTAATTTTCATAGTACGCAAAAGTGCATTTCTTTGTTTTAATGCGTGTTGAAAATTCTTTAAATTAAGCATATAACTAGGACTTATTTGGCAATTAATAATATCTAAAAATCTTCTGCGATACTGTGGCCCGCCACGCACGATATCAATTTCATCAGGACTAAAATATACACACGAAAAATTGCCCACAATATCACTAACTTTGGCACTCGGCATACCATCAACAATTACACTTTTGCCCTTTGTGGCGCTTAAATTAACCCCAACATCTCGGCTAACTCCTGTGCGTAAATATTCCAACTTAATATTTGCAGTACACTTGCCTTTTTTTATTAAAAGCGAATCTTGTCTTGTACGAGGACTTCTACCGATACTGCACATATACAAGGCTTCCAAAATATTTGTTTTGCCCGCACCATTTGCCCCCGCAATAACTGTTAAGCCCGGTTCAAAAGACAATTCTAAATTATCGAAATTTCTAAAATTAGATAAAGTAAGTTTCTGTGCTCGCATAAAAAATCGCCTTTTAAATTTTTATAATTAATTTATTTCATTATATCAAAACCTATACAAAAAATCAATATTTTTTAGAACAATTATTCAGTATAAAACACAAAAAAGTTTTCCACTTTTACACAAGACTGTGGAAAACTTTTTTAATTATTTAAACTATCATTTACACTTAAATTTGTATTATCAAATTGAGCAATTAATATTTTTCCTTCGATTAAATTATACGGAATATCCGCACTTGCATTATAACTAGATAAATCATCATCTTCGTTTGTAGTCCAGCCCACAAATCTAAATCCGCTACTCGCCACCGCACTCACGTGTACACTTGTTAACCCATCAGTTGTTGTATAGCCATTTATACGAGCTTCGCCCACGCACGCAAGCGAGTTCGTGGTGCTAACATTTTGCACTTGTAAAGCTACACCACTAATACTTGTGCCACCGCTAGTTTTTAGGTCGCTGTATGGTGTGGTAGTGGTTACTAAATATACATTTATTGTACCTATATTATCCAAATAAGATTGATAAATTCCCACAAAATCTAATTGAATTAAATTGTTAGTTGTACTTGCAGTATATTTCACATTTAAAGCAAATGGTAAATCATATATGCTTGCTTCATAATATTCAATAGGATAAAATGTAACATTATCAAACGATATTTGGCTAATGTAATGTCCTGATTGAGGTGTAACATACGCTTTAATATACTTATCATCAATTAAAAATATATCACTATCACTTAATTCTGTACTTGAACCTGTAATATTAAATTTAACATTTTCCCATTTCGCATATAATGTATGGTCTAATGTAACTATATCACTAGTCGTTACGGGACTACCAGATAAATCACTATTTTTATACCAACCTGCAAATATATAACCAGCACGAGTTGGGGTTGGAAGTGTGCCGTAAGGACTGCCAACAGTTACTTTTATATTTGAGCAATCACTTCCACCATTTGAGTTAAAGGTAACAATTTTATTTACAAAACTGTCTATACTAGATAGGGATAGATGAGCGGCAGGACGGACGCCATAGGCATTGTTCACACTGTATTCGCTAGAAACGCCCGAGTAACCAACTCGAAAAGCAACGCTGCTACTACTAGAACGACTGGAGCGCAGCCAGCAAAAATCTGTTGTTACTCCGCTGTTTAATATACTTGTACTGAACCCCAAGTCTGAATAGGCTGAAAAGCCCCAATATCCTCCATCAAAACAATATGTATTGCTACTACTTGAATACCCGTGTGGATTAGAGTTCGTATTATTGAATACTTCGTAATAACTAGGTATCCAAAATTTGTCATTGTACACTGTACTGTCCCAAGTCCAACTATTTGGGTTTGTTGTACTTGTCTGTGTACTTAATCCGTTTGTGATTGAGGTATAACTTGTACTATAATAATATGTATTGCTTTGACTAGCCTGATAGTCTGTGTATCCAGATATACTTTCTGCAGATTGTGGCGATATCACGATATCATCTATAAGCGGATATGATGATATTAAATTTGTGTATATTTGTTGTGTTGCTTGTCGCAAAGTTGAACGTGAATAATTTCCTAATTGGTCATAGTCAGTCTTTGTTGCACCTGCGAACACACCACTTGAATACGTTCTTCCATCATAGTTGAAATACTCAATTGTGTAGTTTTGATTTAACCATACAGTGATAATGTCCCCATCACGGTGCACTACTTCCCACTCTAACGGTGTGCTTGTGCCTGGGACTGTTCCCATTGGAAATATTATCGGATTTGAGCCATTTTTTAATGCACTCCACTTCTTTACACCTGTCGAATTTAGTCCGCCCACCGCTTCAATTAACGCTAATGCGTTTGTTTTATTAAAAGTATTGCTATCTGTAAATAAGTTTGTACTAAACAACCTACTCGTGTTTGTGCTAGCTCCCGTTTGTGGCTTACTCTTTACAACACCAAAAACAATGCCACAAGTAACAGCACTTATACAAAATATACAAGATAAAATTATTCCAATTACTTTGCTTTTTACTAACATTTTGCACCACCTTTTAAGGTACAAAATTTAGCCAATTTTAAGGGATTTAATTCTTGTTTTTCAAGAATTATTTTGCTACAAAGCGCCCCCCCCCCCCAGCGGGTGAGCAAAGGCTGTGGATAACAATTTCATCTATTTTTCTCCTTATTTTTCGTTACTTTTATTATACCTATTTTTTACAAAATTATCAAATAAATTTAAGCATAAATTTAATTTTTTTATAAATTTATTTTACCCTAAAAAACACAAAAAAGTTTTCCACAATATTGTGCAAAAGTGGAAAACTTTTATAAAATATATACAAAAAAATTTAAAAATAATATTAAAATTCGGTGGATAACTTTTTAGACTTTTAAATAAAAAAAATATGTCAATAATTCTAAAAAAATAAAGGAAATTTTTTTATGGAATTATTTAGAGGATACGTTTATGCACCAAATATAAAAACACGATTGCACGCATTTTTAAAAAATTTTTTAGGCAACAAAAAGCCTGTTTTACTTTGTCTAGGGACAGACAAAATACTTGCAGACTGTCTAGCGCCATTAACCGCCGACTTATTACGAAACCAAAACTTCCCTTGTTATATTTACGGCGGATTAAAATCCCCGATAACAAAACAAAACGCAGAATATGCCAGCGAATTTATTAACACAATACACAAAAATTCGCCGATAATAGTGCTCGATAGTATGACTACTTTCAGTCAATCAAGACTAGGCCACATAATAGCAACCGACAATTATACAGGGACTTTTCACAAGTTAAAAATCAACGCAGACTTATACCTTTACGGCATTACCTCGCTATTAAAAAACAACTTGCTAGCAAACGCCCGACTTCAAAATATTCAAGCAATGGCAGAAGTATTTTCTTTCGTTTTAACTTCGTTATTTACAGAAAAAAACACTCTACACAAATTTAAAACTTGTGCATAAATCACTGCATTTTTTAAAGTTATCCACGTGGATAACTTTTTCTTTTTTCGTTTTTTAGAGAGTAAAAAGCACAAAACTTGCAACATACCTGCAAATTTCGACAGTTAACCTGCTAAAAACTGAAAATTTTATTTTGTATCTTCGCAATACGCCCTAACTTATTAAAAAATTTTTACTAGCCATAAAAACTTTTCCACAATGGTGTGAATATGTGGAAAACTTTAATCTCCATACAGCGAAGAAAAGCCTCATACCTCCAAAAGTTTCAACCCAAAAACAAGCAATCCCTATTAGCCCTGATTAAGCAAACTAGCATTCGATAATCCATTGCTTACCAGCGATGGTCTAGTCTAGCCCGCAAACTTTTAGTGTTTCCATTATCTCACACAGTACAAGCACTTGTCAATCATTTGGGACACATTTTTTTATTTTTATGCAAACAGTACAAAAAATATGTTCGATAAACTATGAGTTTTTGGCTTATTTAAGCCGTTTTTGGTCAAAAATCTAGTTTTGACTTTTTTGAGTTTTCCACATATACACGCACATAGAAGGCAAAAACCCCACCTTAATTAGCATTGAAATTTTCAAACTGGAGAGAGGATATAAAAATTTATTTTTTAATATTAATTTTAAATAATAGTTTTATTAGTAGGGGCTGTGGAAAAGTGGATAACTTTAAAATTGCGACATTAAAATTCCCATAACAAAAGCATTTTCGACAAAATTTTCAAACATATTTTCGTGTGGATAACCTGTGGATTACTGGTTAATTTCTGTGGATAACCTGTGGATTACTGATAATTTTCTGTGGATAACTCAAAGTTATTTAACTAGCAAAAATCATAAAAGAGGAATGATATATAAAAACTATCAAATTTTGATGTTTGCTTTTACTGATAGTTTATATATTTTATTATAAACTATCAGTAAAAATTTTTAAAAGCGTTTTAAACAACATTTTTAAAGTTTGTACGATCGTACAAAAATGTGGAAAGTTATCCACAGTGTTTTTGGCTAACCTATTAGGGTTTTAGGCACTTTTCCACAATTTCCACAATTTGTGGATATGTGGATAAATTGTGGAAAACTATATTTGCGCCCCCTATTTCTTTAATCATAATATTAAATAAAAAAATAAATTTATGGCAACACTTGACAAACGAACCTTTTTTTGATATACTAAAATACATTTTAGTTATACTGACTAGGAGGAGAATATGAAAAGAACTTTTCAACCAAAGAAACGTCAACGTAGTAAAGTTCACGGTTTCCGCGAACGTATGAAGACAACAAGTGGACGCAAAGTTTTAAAACGCCGCCGCAACCGTGGCCGTAAAGAATTGGTCCGTGCTTAATTTAGGTACTATGCTTTTTCGCATAATACCTTATTTTTTATTAAGAATTATTTTTAAGCAGGTGTGTTATGTTAAAAACAGAAAATAGATTAAAGAAACGTAAGGAGTTTGCTTATATCTACAAGAAGGGAGTAAAAACTTATGGGCAAAATATTACTTGCTACAAAGTACCTAGTAAATACCCTACTCCTCGAATCGGCTTTTCAGTAAGTAATAAAGTTGGAAAAGCAGTTGTAAGAAATAAAGTAAAAAGACGTATGAGAGCAATTGTTTCAGAGATTGTTCCTCAAATTAAAAATTGCAATATTGTTTTTGTTGCTCATCCTAGCATAGTTAATCTAGAATTTGACCAAATTAAAAATGAAATAAAATCTTTATTAATTAAGGGTAAAATTATTGATGAAAATATTTAGTATAATTTTTGCTCCTTTAAAATATCTAGGTATAGGACTAATATATATTTACAAATATACATTTAGTTTGGTTATGCCCTCTTGTTGTATTTATAATCCTTCTTGTTCAACATATACTTTAATAGCAATAAAACGTTTTGGAATTTTTAAAGGTTGCTATTTAGGATTTAAACGTATTTGGAGGTGCCGTCCAAGTTTTTGTGGAGGTTACGACCCTGTACCTGATTCATTAAATGAAAATTTAAAATATATAGTATAAAAACGCAATTTCATTGCGTTTTTTCTTTATTTTTAAGTACTATGCATACTGTGCAAATAAAAAAATAGACATTTTTTGCCTATTTTTAAGTGTTTTTATTAAATTTACCTACTATATGATATTTTTTTAGTATTTTTCTCTTTTAATTCTCTATTTTTGTCTAATTTATCAAAAATTTTCATACAAACGAATGATATAATAACTGACATTATAGAGTTTGTTACAATGTAAAGAGCGAATGCTGCAGAATATGATAATGTAAATATAATCATAATTATCGGCATAATAAATTTCATAATACCCATAGCTTTGTTAGGATTTACTTGTTGTTGCTGTTGATTTTGTTTTACACTATTATTAACTGGTTGAATTTGTTGTTTTTGCTTTTTAGAGTTAGATTTTTGTGAAATCCATATTGATAAGAAAGTTATAGCTCCTGCTAATACTACCAAAATGAAATAACCGTTCCAACTGCTATAAGTTTTTTGAATATTTGCAGTTATAATATTGTATTCGGTAGCAATTTCAGCAACTCTTGTTTCGTTTTCAGCAAATCTACCATTTAAATTTGCCATTCCTAAAAAGTCATTATAGTTTGGTACTCCTGATACATAAGTGTCTGGTCTCCAAATACTATCAACCCATAACCAACCATCTTTTATTTCTTCATATTTTGTAGCAACTGCTTCTTGTGCTACTAAAGTATAAGCGCTAAAATCGTTTGTTAATACTAATTCGTAAGATTTGTTGTAAATTTGTTGGGCGCTAGGTTCTTCTATTCCGCTATCGATTAGCGCCTGTCTAGCTTCTGCTTCTTTGCTTGGGATTAATGCAGTAATGGCATCATTAACTTTTGAATAGTCTGTAATAGTGGCATCTGTTTTAGCCATTTCAGTTACATATACTTCTTTATATATAAGTTCTAGTGTTTCATATTGTTTATATGTTTTTTCTTGTGATATTTCTATTAAACCAGAAAAAAGTGTAAAGAATATAAATATTGTCAAGGCAAGGTTTACAAACATACTTAAACAAGAACCAACTACGTTGTAACCCTCTTTTTTATATAATTGCATTGTTTTTT
>JAGART010000165.1 GCA_017622115.1 Clostridia bacterium | reverse complement strand
TTAATTTAGTTTGGGATTTTGAAGATGTGTCAAAAATTTTTATTATGTATCTACATAATTTACATACTTATTGTTCTGAAGGGACGAGTGGTAGGCATACACCTTTGACATTAAATTCAAAGGAAAAAGAAGTTTTTGATTATTTTTACAAAGCATTTTATGATAGAGAAAATGAAAAGCATCCTGACAAAAAGGAGTATTTAAAAAAACAAGTAGCATTTGAAAGTGCTCGATTTATTGCTGGAGTGGATGCAAAAACTAATTTGGTTCATTCAATTTCGTTGAGACAATTAAACTATATTTATAAATGGGCTCAAGATTTTTTAAATAAGGAAGAATATAATATATATGAAAGATTGGCAATTCCGGATATGAAAGAATTTTGTGAGTTTATGTCAAACTTTACGATAGATGGTGAGCATATAATTCGTCCAGAATTAGCAAAAGATCCATATAATAGAAGCTTTCAGTTGTTTGGTGATGGGCAAATGCATCCAGAACGCTATGGTAAAACATATGAAATTTATTATCAAGTTACTGCTCCTACTTTTGATCAATTACAACGCCATAGATCTATTTATTATCAAGCTTCAGTTACAAAAGAGCCCAAATACTATATTCCTACGATTGTAAAAGAGTTGGAGATGCAAGAAGAGTGGTGCGATAAAATAGATGGGTTGGAAAATGTCCCTCAAGGTAGATTGTTAAATGTTTTTGAGTATGGTACTTTGGATGCATTTGTTATGAAGTTAAAAGAACGTTGTTGTGAATACGCTCAAGAAGAGGCGAGAGATGTAACAAAACAAAGTGCTAATAGAATTTTTGAAGGGTTAAAATATTATGATTATAAATTAGCGGAAGAAATGATTAATCGCTATGGCAACAATAAAAATAGATGCGATTTCCCTGATTATAAATGTATTTGTGCAAACCCTTGTAATAAACAAAACTCAAATGAACAAATAAAAAGTCCTACACCTTGCAAAAAATCTGATGCAATACAATATGAATTAGAAAAGCAATAAATGTATAAATATGCAAATATATAAATAAAAAGAACAACTGATTGTTGTTCTTTTTGTATTAATATTTACTGTGGAATGTTAGTCCTACACATTTTCCACCTAACTTAATTGCGTTATTTAAAGATAGGGGAACAAGACGAATTTCTGTGTCATGTACAATTTGTCTAAATCTATCGTAAAGTGCTTGAGCTTCTTCATCTGCATTAAAACTAACAATGCTAAATGTGTAGTCGGCAATGTTTTGCCCATTTTCTTTTGCATTGCTGTATAATTTTGAAACGGCAGACTTAAATCCTTTTGCTTTATCTAAAACTTTGAACTTGCCTTCGGTGTCTATACTTAATATAGGTTTTAAATTTAAACTAGAACCAACAAAACTTTTTATTACAGGGTCTAAAAGATTATCATTTTTTAAATTTTCTACACTTTCAATAGCTACAACACTTACAAATTTTCCGATTAATGTTTCAGCAAAATCAAGAGCTTCATCTAAATCATTTCCTTTTTGTAAAACAATTTGAGTTAAAGCAGCGATTTCGCTAGTGCCTCGTGAAACAGTACAAGTATCTAATAAAATTGCTTTGCTTTTTGGATAAACTTTATTAAGTTTTGCAAAAGCAGATTTTAGTGCTTGTCCTTTATCTGTGAGCATTTCAAAAGAAACAGAGAAGAATACAACATCATTGTTTTGCTCTAAATCTTGTTTGAAAAAGTCAAACCATTCTTCGCTTGTGAGAGGAATTATAGAATACTTTTTATCCTGTACGTTTTTTATGATTTCTTGTAGGTTGTCTTGCTTTGTGTATCCTTTAAAATCAATAATAGAACGACACTTTTTGATTTTACTAGGTGCTAGAAACAACCCATTTTTTTCTAACTCTTCTCCAAACATATCTGCATAAGCATCTACATAAAATTTAATCATTATTGCACCTCTTTTAATTTATAAGTATATGATAGCATATCAAAAATTTTAAGTCAACTAAAATTAAAAACTTAAAAAAAATTTGAATAAATATTCATCTTGTGTTTAATTTTGCTTAAATAGAAATTTGTTGCAGGATAGGGAGTTGTTATAAGAGTTTTTTGATTGTTGCTATATTCTGGATTTTGTAACCACGACTTAACTTTGTTTGGGCCTGCATTGTATGCACAAATTGCGGTGTCTAAATCTTCAAATAATTTAATAAGAGTAGAAATATAATAAGTTCCCAAACGTATGTTTATGTTTGGTGTTGTTAAATCTTGTTCACTGTAATTTTGTAAATTTAATTTTAAAGCCATTTCTTGTGCGGTGGTGGGTAAAAGTTGCATTAGTCCTACTGCACCAGCACTTGATACTGCATAAGGATTAAAGTTGCTTTCTGCATTTATCATACTTGCGATTAAATTAGGTGCAATATTAAATTCTGTACTGGCTGATGTAATTTCGTCTTTATATTTTATAGGATAAAAAACTAAAATATATCCTGTTATAAATACGCACAAGCACACGATAACACCTATATAACTTAATAAAAATACATTTGTCTTATTCATATATATTATTATATATAGAAATATTTTTTTTAGTATTATAATGTCAAACTTTATTTAATTTATTAGAAATTTTATAAAATATCTTGACAAATAAAACAAATGAATGTATAATACTTGTAAAGTAGAAATACTTTACAGCATTAGCGAGGGAGTGTATGAAGTTAGAGCAACATTTGTATATGGGTACTTTGCTCGATTTTTATGGCGGTATGCTTACACAAAATCAACAAAAAATAACTCGTAGTTATGTTGATTTTAATGCATCTTTATCCGAAATAGCCGAGCAAAATGGTACAACTAGACAAGCGGTTAGTGATGTTTTGCGCCGTTCTATAAAGAAAATGCAAGATTTAGAAAATGCCTTGCAGTTGGTTGCTAAATATCATTCTATCTTAAACAAAATCCCTGCTATTGCAAGCAAAATTACTACTGACCAGATTTTACAACAAAAGATTAATTTTGAGTTTGAGCAGTTATTAAAAACTTTGGAGGACTAATTTATGGCTGTTTTTGAAGGATTATCTCAAAGACTAAATCACATTTTTAGCAAAATTACACAAAGGGGTAAGTTGACCGAACTGGAAATTAATCAGGCAATGCGTGAAATTCGTGTCGCTTTGTTAGAGGCTGATGTAAACTTTGCTGTTGCTAAAAAGTTTATTGCAGATGTTACAGTTAAAGCAAGCGGTGTAGAAGTTTTAGAAAGTCTTACACCGGGACAACAAGTTATTAAAATTGTTCGTGATGAACTTGTTGCTTTGATGGGTAGTACTCAATCAAAAATTGATTTTAGTGGTACTCCGCCAACAGTAATTATGATGTGTGGTTTGCAGGGTGCTGGTAAAACTACGCATTGTGGAAAGTTGGGTGCATACTTAAAAAGTCAAGGTAAACGTGTTTTGCTCGTTGGTTGTGATATTTATCGTCCATCAGCAATAGAACAATTAAAAATTGTTGGTAAACAAGCAAATGTAGAAGTGTTTGAACGTGGTACACAAGACCCTGTAAAAACAGCAAGACAAGGTATAGAACACGCAAAACAACAAAATCTTGATGTAGTTATTTTGGATACTGCTGGTAGATTGCACATTGATAGTGTTTTGATGGAAGAATTGAAGCGAATGAAAGCGGAAGTTGTTCCAAACGAAATATTGTTTACAATAGATGCAATGACTGGTCAAGATAGTGTAAACGTTGCCAAAGAGTTTAATGACCAATTAGATGTAACTGGTGTTTTGGTTACAAAATTAGATGGTGATACCCGTGGTGGTGTTGCGTTATCTGTAAAAGCGGTTACTGGTAAACCTATTAAGTTTTGTGGTGTCGGCGAAAAATTAGGCGATTTGGAGCCTTTCTATCCAGATAGAATGGCAAGCAGAATTTTGGGTATGGGTGATGTGCTTACTTTGATTGAAAAAGCACAAAATGCCGTAGATGAAAAAGAAATGGAAAGACTTCAAAAGTCATTCCGTGAAAATTCATTTACACTTCAAGATTATTTGCAACAAATTGAAAATGTAAGAAAAATGGGCGACATCAATGCAATTATGGATATGATTCCGGGGTTGCGAAATAAAGTAGGTAATGTGTCTATTGATGAACACGAAATTGCTAAAAATAAAGCAATTATTCA
>JAGART010000001.1 GCA_017622115.1 Clostridia bacterium | reverse complement strand
GTAAGTATAACAGGAATTAATTGAGTAAAAATCTAGTTTTCGTAAAAAATATTATTTGATTTATTAATAAGTATTTATTTAAATCAAACAAGTTTTAAAATTATAAAAAAACGCACAAAAAGTGCGTTTTTTTGATAAATTTGACTTTTTTATCCTTTTGTGCTAAAATAATTGCCTATTTTGGAGGTAAAATGAAATTTTATAAATATAAAAAATATATATTAGATAGTCTAAAAGAACATAAAAAAGTTATAAAAAATACCAAAAAAAATATTCAAGTAGGTAAAATTATATATGATGTTGTTAAAAGTGAAGAAGATACAACTTATATTCAACAAAATTATAAGATAAATGATGAAGAATTAAATTCAAAACAAAAATTGACTATTTCAAAAATTCCTAGCAATAAGCAAAAATACTTAACAGATACTAAAATGTTAGGTTTAGGACTTGGTGCTTGTGTTGTGGGATTGATTGCGTTGGGTATATCGCAACAAAATTATGAAGATAATCTTATTGCGAGTTGTGTAGGTGTAGGATTTTTGGGTTTTTGGTATTTAACATTAGGTGTTAGGGGATATCTGGAAAGTGCAGAAAACAAACAAAATTTAATGTATGAATTAGGTAGGTATTTTAACGAGCAACAAGCAAACGAAATAAAAGAAATATTAGAGTTTTATAAATTATATAATTATAATAGTAAAGTACAAGAACAACAAAGAAAAGAAAAAAATGAAAAAAAATTAGCACATTTAAAACAAGATGAACAAACAAAATAAATCACGTAAAAATACGTGATTTATTTTTAGTTTTCGTATAAATAAACGATTATTTCTTCCGCTTCTTTTAATAGGGTAGAATGTCTATTTTCAGCAGTATCTATATATTTTATGTTATGTTGCCTGCAAAAAAAGCGATTATTATCGTCTTTACGAGCAAAATCACCCCATTTGCGTTTTACTCGCTCAAAATCCATTCCATAAGTATAATCGTATTCTTGATGATGTCTTTTTATGCTATCCCAAATTTGTTCATTATTAAGATTTCCACCAAAACCTAGACAAACCATTTTGTCTGTCGGTTTTAAGATTTTATAAACTGCTTCGATAGGAAGTTCTCCAACATCTACAATAGTTTGTTGCCCTGTAAGTACTTCGTTCCAGTCTGCTAGGCTTGCCACAATTTGTGCTATTTCTTGTTGTTTATCTATTTTAGATATTTCATCACTACTAAATTTGGGAAAAGTATGGATTACTGCATTTTGAATTGCGTCTGTTGCAATCCAGTTTAAATCGGGACACAATTCTTTGATTAATTCTATAAAAGTTGATTTGCCAGACCTTGGCACTCCTACAATATATAGCATTTCTTCCTCCGTATTTTAACAATAAAATTGTTATTTAAATATAATAAATTATATCATAAATTTTTTAGTAAAGCAAACTTTTAATTGATTAAAAAATTTGTTATATTTTCTTGACAAATTGTCATATTATGATAAAATATCTAGGCAAATTTTTATTAAGGCAGGTATTATTATGGCTGAAAGAATGTTTGATGTTGCAAAATCTGGTACAATGAATTGTTTTAAACAAATGATTGTAGAAGCAGAGAATATTCGCAACGCACAAAATAGTTGGTTTAACCAAGCATTAAAACAAGCAGAAATGGAAATTTATTTGGCTCAAATAGAAAATGTAGAGCAAGATGAATTCTCTTTTGTTGCAAAACTTAAAGCACAAGGTTTAACTGATGAACAAATTAAAATGCAAGTATTGTGTGCCGTAGAGCAAGAAGTAGGGGATAAGTTAGCATTTTTAAATGCTACCCCTGCAAGTGTTTTGGTTGAAGCCGAAATTCAAGAAGAACCTCAACAAGAAATACAAGAAGAGCCTCAACAAGAAACACAACAAGTTGAGGAAGAAGAAGTTTTTGTTGTAGTTGATAATGGGGAAATTGAAAAACCTCAAGAAGTTAAGAAAAAACCTGCAAAAAGACCTGTTTTGATTGATAAAATCACTATTCCTTTTGCAGAAGATTGTTTGGCTGTTGATGTAATTACAAAAGTTAGATTATTTAACAAAAAAGAACAATCTAAATATTTATAATTTTTTATAGCGACCTTGCGTTAAGGTCGTTTTTTTATGCAATTTTAAAAAATGTGTCAAATTCAATATATTTTTTTATTTATGTATGCAAAAAATTTTTAATTGTGTTACACTTCTTATACCGCAGGTATTTTGGATTTTTAAAGCGGATAAAAAATAAAGGAGAGAAAAATGGAAAAAACAAAATCTAAATTGATTACACTGTTTGCTTTTTGTGCTCTTGTAGCCTTGCCTTGTCTTGCTTTGTTTGCTGCTTGTGGGGGAAACACAGAAAACAAAATTATGAATGTATCAACAAACCCATCTGTTGAATTTGTTCTAGATGCAAACAACAAAGTTATTTCTGCTAGCGCAAACAATGATGAAGGAAACTTTGTAATTGCAAATGTTAGTTTTGAAGGTTTAACTGCCGAACAAGCAACAAATGCATTTATTGAATTTTCAAAAGAGCAAGGTTACTTGATTGAAGGTTCAATTACAGCAGGGCAAAATGAAGTAAATGTTTCTATTTCTGGTGATGATGCTCAACAACTTTTTGATAAAATTCAAGCAAGTGTAGAACAAAAATTAACAGATTTAGACATTGAAGCAACTTTGCAAAAAGGTGCTGAAATCACAAAAGACAACTTGGAAGCATTGGTAAAAGAATGTATGCAAGAATATGATGCAAGCAAATTAGACACAATGTCAGAACAAGAATTAATCAATTTAATTAAACAATCTCGTGAAGAAACTAAAACATTTATGACAGAAGAACTTAAAGACTTTTATTATCAAGTTCGTTTTGAAGAATTAAAGAAAGCTGAACTTCAAGCAAAAATCGACATTATCGAAGCAGGTAGTGTTACTGGTTCACTTATCGTTGTACCTTTGGAAATTGCTTTAGAAGATATTGATACAGCAATCAATTCATTTAAAGAAAAATTTGAAGCTGAATTTTTATCTGCAGAAAGTGCTTACAACCAAAAAATGGAAGAATTTATTACTGCTAAAAAAGCATATCTTGCTGATAGAGCAGATGCTGTAAAACAACAAGCATTAGAAACTGCTGAACAAGTGCTTGCTTCTGCAAAAACTGCCGCAGAGTTGGCTTTGGCAACAGTAAATGCTGGATTAACTTCTGCTTTCAACGCATTTGAAACTGCTCTTGATACTATTATTGAAGCACAATCATCAATTTCATCTTTATTAAATAATTCTGTAAACAACATTCAACAATCTGTTGATACAGCAAAAACTTCAATCTTAAATGGATTTAAAAACGACACTAACATTTCTGTATATGTAGGTGCTGATAACAGTTATTGGAAAATTGAAATAGCTCAATAAAAAATATAAAAAAACCACCAAAAAAGCCTAGGAAAATTCCTAGACTTTTTATTTTTTATTTTAATTTTTGATTATTTTTTAGATATTTTATCTAGTATGTGATTTTTGGTTATACAAAACTTTTTTAGCACCATAAAGTGCAGTTTGTTGCTCTATTTGACTTGAAACTTCTTTAAAAGTGTGTTTTACACTTGTAAAGTGATTTACAGGTTTACAATCGTGTTTTTGTTGTAATTTTGTGTCCATTTTTATTAATTCTTGAATGTCATTTGCTGTTTCTGTTGCAAAATCTTCTCTGCGTTGCAACCAGTCATAAAAAGCATCTTCTTTGCCAAAAAATAAACTTTGGTTTTGGACAACTAAATTTAAATATCTTTGATATACTTTTGCCAAATGCTCTAAATTTTGATGGGCTTTTGGTCTAATTCTTTGTGCTTCTACTCCTTTGAGTAGTTTATCACGATACCAGTAAAGGGCAGAAGTAATTTCTTTTTCAAAATTATTAAGTTTTTTGCTAATAATTTGTGTTTCTACGATTTCTTCCGCAGTAACTTGCTTGCTAGAATTTATTAAAATTGCTTGCTGGTCTGTTGGAGTATCATTAAATTTATAAATTAAATCATCTTGTGTAATATTTTTGCGTTTGCTTGATACACAAATACGAGTATTGCCCAAACGTAATTGATGTAAATCTTTTACAAATGCTAATGAACTGATTGAAAAATTGCCTTTAATATAGCCGATTGTATTGTGTCGCTTATTACTTAAATGCGAATCACTACCACCAGTAATATATAAGCCTCGTTCTTGTGCAAGATTATTAAAAAATTTAAATCTAAACTGGTCATCAAAAGAAGAACCGTGTAATAATTCTATACCTAAAATTCCTCTAATGTATTCGCCTGTGTCTTCGTTGTAAAAGTGTGTTGTTTTGTCTAAAAATTGCTCTAATAATTCAAAATCTGTAATATTGATTTCGTGCTTTGGTCGATAGAAGTTAGGGTGGGCGAGTACAGCGACACCGCCAGCATCGTGGATTAAAGTAAGGGCTTCGTAAACGTCCATTTTTGCTACATTATCAAGTGCTGTATCCTTTAAAGTAAATACACTTTTTATTCTGTACATACAGTTTTGATAAAGGTCAGGCTCGTGCATTTTCTTTTGGAATTTATCCCATTTTTTCTTATTTTTAAATGGTGCATTTGCAGTTTCTGTCATAATAGAATTAAAGAGATTTTTAATTAAACTTTTATAAGTTTCTTTTGGTGCATAATGCATTTTAATTTCGTATTTAGAAACAAGTTGATAGAGTTCTTCCTTATTTACATCTATATTGTAAAAACGTTTAATATATTTGGCGATTGCCAAAGTGCGTTTGCCAGTATCATCACTATTGTATTTTGCCATTTCTAAAAATTTTGGGTGAGTAGGGTCAATACCATAACCTAAAATATGTACACCACCAGACATAGAAGAACGCAAATGCTCGTGGCTATCTACAAAACTACTAACTGCTGTTGTGTCGCAAGAAACTTCTATACCTGTGATAAATTGCAAATCTTTGCATAGTTCTTTATGAGATTTAATAAATTGTAGTGCTTTTATGCAACCTAATGTTGTATTGTGGTCTGTAATTGCCAAAGTATCTACGCCATTTGCCAAAGCAAGTCTAATTACGTCCTCTGGTGTGGTTATAATTCCTTCTTTACTAAAAGTAGTATGTACGTGTAGGTCAATTAGTCCTTTGTCCATAGTAAGCACCTCTTTTTGTCTAAAAAAAATTATATCACAAATAAAAAAAATGTCAATAATTTTGTTAAAATAACAAAAAATGCCTAAAATTTAGGCATTTTTTATCTACGGCAAAGATAATCTAAATCAATAGAATTCTTTTTTAATAATTGTGTTTCTTGTTTAATTTCTGCTAATTTAGCATTTAATTCTTCTTTGCGTACTTGTGCTTTTGCTTGAATATTTTTTAAAGCAACAAAGTCCATAGCCTCAGCGATATCAAATAACAATTCATTTCTTGTAGGTAATGTGTTTTTGTAAGATGTAATATGCATTTGTTCGTTAGAAATCAAGTTAAATTTTGTATTAAGTAAAGATGATAATTGTAATGCATTTTCTTTAACTTCTTGTTTGCTAGGGAAAGCATTTGGGTTGTTTGATACTATACTGCTTTTTGCGATTGTAACAGGTATGTTAGTAGTACCATATTTAAGCGCATATTCAATATTGAATGTGCGAATTTCTTCTGGATTTCCTGCAAAATCTTGTGAGTTAATTGTATTAAAAGAAATGTTTGTTACATCTAATTGTAAATCGATATTTAAGTTTTGATAATATTCATTTAAATAAACGATAAAATCTGCAAGAGTGATGTTAAACAAAGAATTGTACTTTTCTAATTGAAGTGTAATAGAATTGTATTCAGTTGAAATTTCCTTTAATTTTTGATAATCATCGCCAAAGTTTAAGCGTGATTTTTGTTTGTGTAATTCGATTGCTTTTTTGTTAAGTTCTCTAAATTCTTTAAAGTTCATTTGTATTGCTCCTTGAAGTATTTGCGGTGATAGTTTAGCACGAATAAACTAATTTGGCAAGGATTTTTAAGACAATTTATTTAAAGTTTTATTTAGGCGAGCAAGAGTTTCTTCTTTGCCTAAAATTTGCATAATTTCAGTTGCTCCACCCACAGTAACAATGTTGCCAGAAACAGCCAAACGTACAACCCACATAACAGACATAGGCTTTAACTGATTGTCTGTTGCAATTTGCTCTAATACAGCAAAGAGATTGTCGTTTAGCCAGTCTTTTTGCTCAATTTCAGTGAGTAATTTTATAGCATTTTCTAATATTATTTTGCTATTTTCCAAAGTTGTCTTTTTCTTGTCATTTGCGAGTAAATTAATATCAAAATCAGGAAGTTCTTCAAAAAATGTTACTTTTTCACTAATTTCACTAAATATTTGAATACGAGGTTTTAAAATCTCGCAAAGTTTGTCTAAATCATCGAGTTTATGTGTGATAGTTTTGTCTAAAATCGGCATTGCATAAGATTTAAATTGAGTTAAATCCATTTTTTCAATATACTTGCTATTCATCCATTTGAGTTTGTCATAGTCAAAAATTGCACTAGATTTGCGAATGTCATCTGCATTAAATACTTTTATAAGTTCATCTAGGGTAAAGAATTCTTGCTCACTATCCCCAGGGTGCCAGCCGAGCAATGCAATATAATTTATAATTGCTTCTGGAAGATAACCTTGCATAGTTAAATCAGCAAAAGAAACAGCACCGTGTCTTTTTGAGAGTTTGCTAACTTCGCCTGTTTCTGGATTTTTACCCATTATAAGTGGTAGGTGATAATATTGAGGCAACTCAAAACCTAAATCGTTGTGAAGTTGTACAT
>JAGART010000016.1 GCA_017622115.1 Clostridia bacterium | reverse complement strand
GCAGTTAATGGAGATGTTTCAGCGACTGCAAAAGTTACTTCTTCTATGGAAGGTATTAATACTACAACAAACACATCAGCAAAAGCAAACTTAACATATGCAAAAGTTGGCGACAAATACTATGCTTTGGACATCAACAACAAACTTATGACAGAAATTGAAAACACAGACTTAATAGAATTAGCATCTTTTGCAAACAATATTCAAATTATCCCTATTGATGAAGAATCTCTTAATGAAGAACAAGAATTACCAGAAGGACAAACAATTTCTATTGAAAAATCTTTCTTACAAACAGGTGATAATTCTTACAGCATTAAAGCATCTGCTGTTATGACTAGTGTTGAACAAAATGAATTAGATGAAACAAAAGAAGATGTAACTAAAACTTACCAAGTTTTCGAATACGAAATTAAAGATGGTAAAATTACAAAATTTGTGTTTAATCTTAAAACTGTTTTCAACGACGAAGTTGTATCTAATATGGAAACAACAAACTACATTAACTACTCTGTAAAAGCAGTAAGCACTCCAACTTCTGTTGAAGGATACGAAACTGCAGAGCTTACTACTAACCTTGAAGACATTATATCTGGATTTATGGGTATGTAATAAAAAAACACTTCAATTTTGAAGTGTTTTTTTATTTTCCTATTTATTTTATTTACTTGTTTTTTTAGTTTGTTGAGGTGCAATTTGTTTGCCAAACAACACAAGTACTGCGTTGATTAAGAAAATTACACCAGCGATAATACAGAACACATCTAGAAGTGTCCATTTTGCAATAACTAGCAAAATACCGATAACAATCATAACAATCGGAGAAAGCATTGCTGGAAATCCGTTTTTAAAGTTTTGGAATAATTCGATTGCACCTTTTACAATCAACAAAATACCAAAGATGAGCAATACGATATCAGCAATCAACCAACCACACACAATTATTGCAACACCTATTATTGCTTCGATAATACCTTTTGTGAGGTCTTTGTTTTTAACGATATCAATAATACCCATAACGATTAACAATACACCGATTATAGTCATTAAAATACCCAAAGAACCACCTTGCAAGATAATAAGCAACAATCCAATTACAGCATAAATTGCGCACATAATGATATTTTCTGTTGATAAGTTTATCTTTGCGTTTGCCATTTTTTGCTCCTTTTAAATATATTTTAGATTATTTTTTTGCAAAATAACCTTTTATTATTATACTATTTTTTCTTGATTTTAGCAACTAATTTTATTAAATATCGTACCAAGATTGACCAACATCAATTTCGACAGTTAAAGGCACAAGCAACGGAATAACATTTTCCATATTTTCTTTTACTAATTTACGGACTATTTCCACTTCATTTTTTGGCACGTCCAAAATAAGTTCATCGTGAATTTGCAATATTATTTTTGATTTTAAATTATTTTGTTTTAAAGCCCTAAATACATTTAGCATAGCAAGTTTTATTATATCACTTGCTGTACCTTGCAAAGGCATATTCATAGCCGCCCTTTCACTAAAACGAGCATCTCTTGATTTTGGCACAACATTTTCAAAATTACGTATTCTACCCAAAAGAGTTGTTACTCTATTGTTTTCTTTATATTCTTGTACACTACTATCTAAAAATTGCCTAATTGTTGGATAAGTTTGGAAATATCTGTCTATATAATCTTTTGCTTGATATGCAGGAATTCCTAAACTTTGAGCAAGTCCAAACGGCGAAATACCATAAATAATACCGAAATTAACCGCTTTTGCACTTCTACGCATTTGAGGGGTAACTTCTTCTAATGGTACACCAAATATTTGTGAAGCCGTTGTTGCGTGAATATCTTTACCTGTTTTGTATGCATCTACAAGCACAGGGTCTTGTGAATAATGTGCTAGCAATCTTAATTCGATTTGGCTATAATCGGCACTTAATAATTCGCACCCTTCACTTGCCACAAACATTTTACGTAACTCTCGCCCTTCATCTGTACGCACTGGAATATTTTGCAAGTTTGGCTCATTACTACTCAATCTACCTGTAACTGTTGTTGTCTGATTAAATTGAGTATGAATTTTGCCATCTGCTTTTATATATTGCCTCATTCCCTCGATATAAGTACTATTCATTTTAGAAATTGTACGATACCTTAAAATTTCATTAATAATAGGGTGCTCATCTTTAAGAGCTTCCAACACATCTACATTAGTACTATGCTTTTTATTATTTTTATCTGGAAGCCTTAATTTCTCAAATAAAATAGTACCTAATTGTTTTGGGCTATTAAGATTAAACTCCTCACCCGCATACTTCATAACCCTAAATTTTATTTCTTCCATTTCTTGCTTGTATTTTGGCTCTAATTCATCTAAAACTTTGGAGTTAATAGTTATACCAGCCTGCTCCATTTCGTACAATACACGCACAAGCGGAAGTTCTAATTCCATATACAATTTAGTTAAACTTCTTGCCTCTAATTCTTTAACAGCAAAATTCCAGCTATTTATTAACCCTGTGCCGATATGATTTATAAATAAATCCAAATATTCGAGCATAGGTTCGTGAGTATCTTCTTTTATGTTGCTATTAATCAAGTAAATAGCAAGAGGAACATCAAAAAACTGTGCCTTTAAGTCTAGTTCAAAAGCATCTGCAAAACGATAAATTTGCTTTAAGTTATACACCAAAACAATTTTATCTGGATTTTGTAAAATTTCTTTAAACTCAAATAAAACCATTTCTGCACTATAACCGATTAAATCAATAGTGTAATTTCTTATTTCATCAAAAGCAACCTGCACTGTTGTTTTTGAAACACCTAAACCTATTGTTTTTGCATCTTTGTTTTGCTCCAAAATACCACGCAAACGCCCAAACTCAATATTTTCATTAACGCTTTTAATATTTGTTAAAGTTATACCCTCTTTAAACAATTCTTTGCGTTTTGTTATTGTCCTAAATTCATACTTTTTGCACAACTCTAAAACTTCATCATTCCACGGAAAAGACACACGCATTTGTTCTAAACTGCATTCTATTTTTTCATCGCAACGAATAGTAGCCAAATCAAAACTCAAATAGCACAAATCTTTATTATCTATCAACTTTTGTTGTAGTTTTCCCGCCACATTTTGTATGTTTTGGTAAAGGTTATCTATTGTAGTATATTGTTGCAATAGGTTTAAAGCCGTTTTTTCACCCACTCCTGGCACGCCAGGTATATTATCCGAGTTATCTCCCATCAAGGCTTTAAGATGAACAATCTGGTACGGTTCTAGCCCCCATTTTTCCGCAAACGTTTCTTCATTCATTATTTCTATATCACTTAAACCGTGTCTAGTGAGCCAAACTTCTGTATTTTTGTCTATAAGTTGAAGCGCATCTCTATCCCCAGTAACAATTACACTAGGCACATCAAATTTGCGTGCTAATGTACCTATGATATCATCAGCCTCAATACCTTGTTGCTCATAAATAAAAATATTCATCTTAACAAGCAAATCTTTTAATACAGGCATTTGCTCTGCTAGTTCTTCGGGCATTCCTTTACGAGTTGCTTTATATTCACTATACAAATCATTCCTAAAAGTCTTACGAGCAGCATCAAAAGCAACACAAAGATATTTAGGTGCATTTGTACTCAAAAGTTTAGCCAAAATATTAACAACACCATAAACTGCGTTGTAGTTTTTGCCATCACTCGCACGCAAAGGCGGTAATGCATAATAAGCACGGTTAATTAAACTGTTGCCATCAATAATCATTAATTTTTCCATAAATAATCCTTAAATGTAGAAATTTGTCTAAATCTGTCTTAAAATACGCAAATTCTTCGTATTTATATATATTTTAACCTAAATTTAAAAAATAATCAAATTTTTTAACGTTCCATTTCTCTTTCTCTTGAATAACTATTGTAAGAAGCACCACGTTCTTGCGAAGTTAGATTTCTTTTTTGGTTATAGTCCGAAACTTCTAAAACTTCTTTTGGTAAATTTTGAACTGAATTTTCTTGCTCATAAAACTCTTGAGTAGGTTCTGTTTGAGCAATTTCCTGTATCTCTATATTTTGTTGTTGAATAGGTATTTGGATTGTTTGCATATCTTCTTTTGCAAAAGATTCGTTAAGTTTCTTTTTGCATTCTTTTTCTTGCATAGGAGTCATACTAATATGATGCGAAAAGCCATTAACAACAAAGTCCACTTTTTGAGCAAAGTCTAAATAATTATCGAATAGCAAACTATCTTTTTGAGTTATACTTTGTACTTGTTTTGCATCTTGATATTCTATCTTACAACGCATTACACAATGCACATAATTATCGATAATTTTATCAATATTGCAATCCTCATATTCTCTTTTGTTTTGGCTATTATACTCGCCACCAGTTAAAGATTTTTCAAATTCACGAAAACACGTTTTAAAAGTTTCTGTTGCTTGCTGAATTACAATATCCTTGCTATCAATTCCCAAATGCTGTTTAAATAACTCTTGCTTTGAAACAGCATTCCACATACCTGTTAAAACAAACATATTTTTATAGCCTGAATTTTGATATATTTCGTACATCAAATTTTCAACAGTATATTTTTTGTAATTTTCATAATTGCTATTTTCTATTTCTTGTTGCATACATTCAAAAGCAAAATTCTCTACAACACCTTCTTCCAAATACATATTACCACTCATACGTTTATCAATGCAAGCTATACCATCTTTTAAAATGTTTATACTTTGAATATTTGCTCCTGAATAAACACAATAACTATCTTCTTGAGGATTTTCAAAATTAGGTACTTCTGTTGATGGAATAATTTTATAAGAACTTAAAGCGTGAGCAAGTTCGTGATAAATTGTCTTATGCTCAAAAGCGACTTGTTTTGCTGTGTTAAACTTTGCCACACCTAATCTAACTTTATAATCTTGTTGTTTTTGCTCTATATTTACATTTATAACTTTTTTTGGTTCATCTATACTTCTTACTTTTTTTAAAAATAATTCTCTAGCACTTTGAATAGATGCAGGTTTTAAAACTACATCTTTTTTCCACCCCATACCAAATTTTTTTTCATCTAATTTTTGTGGATTTAATATTTCTTTTTTTTCTGCTCTTATCGGTATAAACAATTCACCAAAACCAACTAAAAAATCACTTTGTTCTTCTTGAATTTCTCTTCTTTTTGTCTCTACTTTCGCCCAAAAATATTCAACTTCTTTTTTTGTCTTATTATCTTCCGTTACAGCATAATTTCTTTCTGCTTCTGGAATTGTATTTAATGAAGATTTAGAATATATTTTATCTTTTTTATATAATTTTGAATTTATACCATTATCATTAGAATCAAAGCCAGCAAAAAAATGTATTTTTATTTTAGAAAATCTATCAAGTAATTCTTCACCTGCACCAAAAGTTTTCGCAAATTCATAAGCCCTTTTTGCTTGCTCATTGTAAATTTTAAAATGTTTTTTCATTAATTTTTTATTATTTAAAAACTTTTGCTCTTTCTTTTCTAAACTCATAAATTTCTCCTATTTTATTTATTTTTACGAGTAGGTTTTTTAAGCGGTTTTCCACCATCTTCCCAAATATCATACTCATCAAGTTGTTCTTCCTCGGGAAGCGGTTGTGAGAGAATTTTTTCCCTTTCTTCTGGGGATATCTCCTCTAATTTTTGTGCTTTGCAAATAGGTTCATCACTCACTGCGTG
>JAGART010000164.1 GCA_017622115.1 Clostridia bacterium | reverse complement strand
TACCAAAACAAACCAATTCTTTTTCGTGTTGTAATAATAGCATTTCTATTACCATTGTAGCACCAAGACTTGACAAAACTTGCGGTGCTTGAATACGTGATATAACTTTGCTAGAAAGTCTAGCAAAACTAACAACATCAATATCAAAACTAGCAGTTAAGTTTAATTTCTGTAATACCAAATTTTCCATAGACAAAGCAAATCTATCAGGCACAATAATCAACTGTTTGCGACCTTGCTTTAAACCTTGACCAATAACTTGTATTTGTGTATCAACTACATCTAAAGAATTATCTCCAACAACCAAATTTATCTTCATTTGTACACCCCTTTATTATAGATAAATTATACCATAAAACTCAAAATTTGTAACACTTTTTATCATACAATTTTTTACTTTTTTAAGTAAAGCAAAAGCCAAAATTCATTTATATATTCTTAATACTATGCATACTATGCATTTGCATAGTATTAAGAAAAAAAGGCTTATTTTTCGCCTTTTTGTGTTTCTTTTTTAACTAAACTATCAATAAAGTTTTTCAACTCCTCCATTCTATCACTACTGACTAAATTATTAATTTTACTGTAATGATTTAACATTGTATTTTGCGTATTACTCAAATTGTTTTCTAACAATTTTAACTTATGTGTTAGTATTTTGTTTTGCTCTTGTAATTCAGCAACTAAAATCTCTTTTCTTCTCAAATCAATAAGCGAGTTTTGCAACTGATTATTTACACTCTTTACTTCATCAACTAATTGACACTCAAACTCCTCTTGTGCAGACTTTTTAACCAGTCTAACCAACCCCATAAACAATGCTTGTATTTCTTGTTGCGAAATAGTATTTGTAGTTTGTTTTGGCAATTCTAATATATTGTTTGATGATACGTTTCTAGTTTTAATATTTTTAGACCTTAAATCTTCTAAAATTTTTGAAACTAATTCAGGTTGAGTTTTTAATGCATTTCTATATTTATTCTGCATTCTTATAGATAACTTTTCATCATTTTTAGCAAGTTTACGACAAGCACGTCTTACACTTATACCCTCATCTTTTAAAAGTGCATATAATAATTTTTCAGTTTCACTTTCGCTAAAATGATTAGTTTTTAATAACTTTAACAATCCATTCTTCTCCAAAATGTTACTAACGTCTTTATTAACATTAGTTTCTTCAATCAAACGATAATAAAAATTTCTAACACTAAAAGTATTTCGATTAGTATTTTTTGCATATTCCTCAAAAACTTTTAATAGATTTTTATTTGTATTTCCTTTTACTGCTAAAATAAGGCTTTTGATTTCTTCTATATTCCACCCTAAAATAAAATTTTCTTTTTTCATTTTTTTACCCCATAATATTTAATTTGTTAAAATTATTGACAATAGTAAAAATTTTAGACATCTTTTATAGTCATATTTTTTTAAAAAGCAAAATACAATATTATGAGGTATAGTATAATGAGTAAATTAATCGTACATTTATGTAGTGAAACCCCTGCTATATTTATGATTAATGGCAAACAAGTTGGGTTTGTTGAAAATATTTTTCAAAGTGTAGATATATCTATAAGCGACATCAGCGAATTTTTACTTTATATATACCCTATTATAGAAACAAATGAAGATGATGTGCCTATTAGTTTTTCTGCTAAAATTGATATAAAATCTAATAAATTGTTTAGTTTTAATCCAAATATTTGCATTACTGATTATGGCAAAAATCATTTTAAGATTGAAGTTATAGCCATAAAAATACCTAGTATAACTCAAAATATCACACCTTTTTATCAAAAAATTGATGAATTTGCATTTTCTGTAATAAAAAACACTTTTACTGCTCAAACTAATAGTGAGCATTTTAATTATGCTTTACCCTATAAAGTAACACCGCAAAATATTAAAAAAGTGGGAAATTTTTTAGTTTTTAATGCAAAAACAGCAAAAAATCAAGATTATTTGCTTGTTTTAAATAAAAATCTTCAATTATGCTTTGATGGTGTTGCTGATAAAATTGAATTTGATGGGGCTAATGTCATTACTTTGCAAAACATAAAAGACATAGCACAGCACGGTTTAGTAACTACTTATAAATTTAATAATCATAATTTTGCAAAAGATGAACAATATTCTGTATATACTCAAACAGAGCCTATTTCCCCAGCGAACAACAAAGCCATTGCTTGGGCTTTTATGGAAGCAGTTAATATTCAAAATTTCGCATTGGCTCGTAGTTATTTACACCCAAATTTAAGTCAATCACTAAAAGATGAGCATATAATTGCATTTTTTGGTGATTTTTTGGAAGTAACTCAAAGTTTTGAAGACAACGAGCAAATACTTTCGCTTGTTTATGCGGGCAATCCTCGCTTTGTGAAAAATTATAAATTCGAATTAGTGGAAAACCGAATTTTTAATATTGATACTATTGAATAGTAAAAAAGGTTGAATTTTTTATAACTTTTTGATATAATTTATATACAATAATTTAGGAGAAATTTATGGAAGCATATATCATTTATTGGTTATTAGGTATCGTACTTGTTCCGGGATTTATTTTTGCAGCAATAGCACAAGCAAAAATCACCTCAACTTATCGTTCGCTAAAACATCAACCAGCACAATGCGAAAAGACAGCAGACCAAGTAGCACGAGAAATTTTAGACAAAAACGGTTTACAAGAAATTAATTTAATCCAAACTTCTGGTGAACTTACAGACCACTACAATCCATCAAAACAAGAAATTGCATTAAGCACTGATGTTTATGGTAGTAATTCTATTGCCGCTTTAAGTATTGCAGCACACGAAGTTGGACACGCAATTCAACGTAAAGAAGGCTATTTTGCATCAAAATTACGTACTTTTTTAGTTCCTGTTGTTAATTTTAGTTCTGCAATTCTTTGGCCATTAGTTGTTATCGGTTTAATTATTAACGTGGGAGCAAGTTGGAATTCTCTTGTTGGTGATATATTTTTATGGATAGGTATTGCATTTTTTGGTATATCTGTACTATTTAGTTTAATCACTTTACCTACCGAACTTGATGCTTCAAAACGAGCTATTCAACAACTGACCGAGGGTGGTTACATTACTAACGAAGTCGAAACAGAACAATCTAAAAGTGTTCTAAAAGCCGCAGCAATGACTTATGTTGCTTCACTTGTTGTTTCAATTTTACATTTAATTAGATTTTTACTTACAATACTTATTGCAAGAAATGAATAAACAAAAAACTTCTGGAAATCCAGAAGTTTTTTTAATTAAATACAAATTGATTTTGTTGAACCTTAAAAGGTATGTCCCAAACATCTATTTGTTCATCTATAATTTTAAAAGGAAAATATGCAATTCGTTCTTTATCTTGTACATTCATATCAAACGCACCCAACAATTTATTTAAGCAATACTCATTATCTTCACCAGTCAATTCATTGATTTGCATAGTTACATTTGAAACAAACGGCTCAAACTTTAAATTAATTGTAGCGGAAATAGTCAAATAAATTACATTTGGCAAACTTGGGTTAATCAAAGCCATAATACTAGCAATACTTTGTGTATCAATTTTTATAACTGCTTCGTAATTTAAACTATTTTCTAATGAAGTTATAGAAAGTTTATGTATTTTTAAAAATGTAGCAAAATTTTCTGCATTTGTTTGATTTGAAAACGCTTGACTAAAAATATTGTTGTAAAAACACGCAACTTCAAAACTATTTAAAGTTAATGTATCAACAAAATAACTATCACTAGACAAAAATACTGCCGTGTTTAATTGATTATTACTATCAAAAAGTTCTTGCGTATTTGATTTTACAGCAGTTTTTACCTTTTGATTAAATGATGAGATATGTGCATTTGTGATTGTATTTGCAAATTTTTGTTGTTCAAAACTTTGATTAATTAGAGTTTCAAATCTTTCATCTTTGTTTTCACCTGATTTATCAAAAACAAGAAAAATAGCGACAACCACCACTAACACAATGCCTATTATACCAGCTAAAACTTTTAACCAGCAACCGCCCTTGCCTTTGTCTTTTTTCTTACGCTTTTTCATTCAACCTACACCAAATTATTTAAAGCACAGATTGCTTCTGTACCATCACTTGTTTTGTGGAAAAACACAAAGTACACGACTACACCGATTATAATTACTGGCAAAAAAAATTTAATCAATTTAAAAAAACACATATACTTTTACCTCTTTGTTTTATTATACTAAAAAACTGTGCAAGAAATCAACATATTCTATAAAATTTATTCACTTTTACTAAATTCGCCAAAATGTTTAACATTTTACTTGACTTTTTAAAAAAACAACTGTATATATTGTATATACACAGTTAAGGAGTTTAAAATGATAAAAGTTACTAACCTTTGCAAAAGTTTTTCTAATTTTAAACTAAAAAACATCACTTTTCAACTACCCAAAGGTTATATTTTGGGATTTTTAGGAATGAATGGTGCAGGCAAAACAACTACATTAAAATCTATTTTAAATATTGTTCACCCAGATAGCGGACAAATCGAAATTTTAGGCAAAAATATAGCCTCACACGAACAATTTATAAAGCAAAATATAGGCTTTATGTCTGGTGGTTTTGATTATTATCCTAAATCTACTCTAAAAAAAATCACAAGCACCTATCGTATTTTTTTTGAAAATTGGAATGAAGAGAAGTATCAAAAATATCTAAAAAGATTTAATTTAGATGAAAATAAAAAAATTGCAGAATTATCGCAAGGTATGAAAGTAAAATACGGCATTACACTTGCCCTTTCTCACAATGCAAAATTATTATTGTTAGATGAACCAACAAGTGGATTAGACCCTATCGCTAGACAAGATTTGCTGGATTTGTTTAGAGAAATAATTGAAGATAATGAAACTAGTATAATTTTTTCTACTCATATCACAAGTGATTTAGATAAATGTGCCGATTATATTTTAATGATTAAAAATGGTGAAATCGTTGCGAATGCTACAAAAGATGAATTAATTGACAGCCACGCACTAATAAGTGGCAAAACACAAGATTTAACTGATGATTTACTAGCAAATTGTATTAATATAAAGCAATCTAGTTTTGGTTTTAAAGGACTTATTAAGCGAGAAAATTTATCAAAAACAGAAAAACTAGTAGTAGAAAAGCCTAATTTAGAGGACATAATGTTATACTTTAATTTGGAGGCTACAAATGAATAATACTAAAAATTTATTTAAAAAAGAATGGAATTTATCTATATTACACTCGCCTTTTATCTTTATTTATGCATTGCTTGTACTAACACTTTTAATTCCTGAATACCCTTATTTTGTTGCATTTGGCTACTGCCTTATAGGCATACCAACCCTCTTTGCTTTTAGCAAAAGTAATAAAGATATTGAGTTTACATCTATTCTTCCTATAAAACGAGCAGATGTTGTAAAATCGAGATTTATAGTTGTTGTTTTTATAGAAATTATGCAACTCATTTTAGCAATTCCTTTTGCTATTATTTCCACACTTTTAATTAATCCACAAGGAAATATTGTTGGACTAGATGCAAATATCTCGCTATTCGCAACTACTTTAATAGAATTTGCTGTATTTAATAGCATTTTCTTGCCTATATTTTTTAAAACTGGTTATAAAATCGCACCAGCCACCACTTTTGCTTTTGTAGGTTATTTATTAACTACACTTATACTTGAACTATTAATAGCCCTTATACCTACACTAAATATACTATTTGATGGAACAATTTACTGGGGTGCTCAACTTGCTCTTTTGGGTTTTGGTATTTTAGTATATATATTAACTCTTGTTCTTTCTTTTAAAAAAGCAGTTAAAAATTTTGAAAAGGTAAATTTATAGTGAATAT
>JAGART010000163.1 GCA_017622115.1 Clostridia bacterium | reverse complement strand
GGGGCTCGAACCCACGACCTCCGCCGTGACAGGGCGGCGCTCTAACCAACTGAGCTACTGAGCCATAAACGTTATATCATCATTGGTCGGGGTGGGGGGACTCGAACCCTCGACCCCTTGATCCCAAATCAAGTACGCTAGCCAACTGCGCTACACCCCGTAAAGGTGATATAACGAATTTAATAATACATTATATTTTGTATTTTGTCAACAAAAAAAACAAAAAAATTTAAAAATTTATAAATTATTTTTTTATTGATATATATATTATATGAAAATAAGTGGTTTTAGGTTTAATTTTTTTGTATTTAAGAATTTTCCTCTTCATCTACTTCATAATAGTTTATAAAGTCTTTGTCTATTGTTTTTGCTCTGCGTACTGCGTAATAACCATATTTTTGGCGAATTTCATCTAAACTCTTATTAAGTTTTTGTTCTTTAATCTTTTTAGGTGTATCAAAAAATGTTATTTGCTGTGTTTCACTTTTATATTCAAGATTAGACATACTTATTCTTACTGAACGCACAGAAAATTCTGTTATACCTTGCCAAAATGTATTAAAAATCTCTATGCACATTTCTGCAAATTCTAGGGCATTATCAGTTGCTGTTAATTTTGTTATTGAATGACGAGATTTGCTCAAATCACTATTACGTAATGTTAGGTTAGCCGTTCTGCCAACATATCCTGCTTCTCTCATTCTAAAAGTAACTTTCTCTGCAAGTGTATAAATCATAGTTTCAATTTCATCTCGTGTATGTAAATCTCTAATTGCTGTCATTCCATTGCCAACGGATTTTGCTTTATCTAAATTATCTTGATGGTTTACAATACTTGTATCTTCACCATTTGCGACTTGTTTATACTGAATACCTAAAATGCCAAATTGTTGTTTTAATAATTTTTCACTTGCTTTTGCTAAATCTCCGATAGTATGAATATTAAATTTATTTAATTTCTTAATAGTTTTATTACCTATAAATATTAAAGAATCAGCAGGCAAATCCCAGATTTTTTGCTTAAAGTTTTCTTTACTTATTATAGTTGTAGCATCTGGTTTTTTTAAATCGCTACCTAATTTAGCAAAATACTTATTAAATGAAACGCCAATAGAAATAGTTAGTCCAGTTTCTTCTTTGACTAGTTTGCGTAATTTATTTGCGATTTCTTCTCCCGAACCAAAAAGATTTGTAGAGTGGGTAACATCAAGCCAGCATTCATCTGGTCCAAAACTCTCTACTTGATCTGTAAATCTTAAATAAATATCTCTAACTTTACGACTATATTGTTGATACAATTCAAATTGTGGTGGCAAACATATTAAATTAGGGCAAAGTAGTTTTGCTTCCCAAATGGTTTGTGCAGTTTTTATACCCAAATTTTTTGCAACTTGATTTTTTGCTAAAATAATTCCGTGTCTTGTGCGTGGGTTGCCAGTTACTGCTACTGGCTTTGTCCAAAGTATGGGATTAATCGCACACTCAACAGAAGCATAAAAATTATTTAAATCACAATGCAAAATTACCCTGTCCATTTTTTGCTCCTTTTAATTATATTATGCAATCATTAGATTTTTAAACGTAGGTAGTGTAGCATAAAAATTTCATCTTGTCAAACAAATGTTCGAAAATGTAAAAAGTTAAATATTGTAAATCAATATAATTTTAAAATTTATGGTCTAAACTCTTGACAACTGAATAAAATAAGAGTAAAATAAAATCAAAGGTCAAAGATAGTCAAACTTTTTAAAAGGAGTATTAAAGTGAATATTTCCGATATGATAGAGGAATTTATCAAAGATACTTTGGGTAATTCTAGTAAACTTGATATTAGCCGAAATGAGTTAGCAAACTTTTTTAATGTTGCACCCAGTCAAATAAATTATGTCTTGACTACTCGTTTTAATTATGAGCGTGGTTTTGTGATTGAATCAAAGCGAGGGGGAAGTGGATATGTAACTATTGTACGTGCTGATGATAGTGATTCAAAGTGGTTGCGAGAGATTATATTGAGATTAAATAGCGAAATCGATTATCGTAGTGCTTGCTATATCGTTGAGGAGTTGTTTGATAGAGAACTAATTAATTTAGAGCAAGTGGAAATAATTAAAAGTGCAATTAGTCCGCAGGCTTTGAGTAATCCGTTTAGAATGGAAAATAAATTTCGTGCTCAAATTTTAAAAAGAGTGATTTTAGATTTAAAAAAGAAGAAAGTTCAACAAGAGGAGGAAAGTTAGATGTTTTATTGTGATAAATGTGGTAAACCTGCTACAAACTTAACGTGGTTAGAAATTAACGGCAGAAGAATGGAATATCACTTGTGCGCAGAATGTGCTATAAAAGAAAGGGGCTTAAATGAATTGATTGAGCCAGTTGTAGGTGAATTTTTTGATTTTCCAGTTGCATTTGCAAGAAAGAAACCATCAAAATTTACAAATTGCCCTACTTATGGAATGTTTGATGATACACCTATGCCGATTGAAAAAGTAAAATTAAATGTTAAGCGACCAGAAGAATTTTCTTACGTAGATACATTAAAAGCACAACTTCAAAAGGCTGTTAATGAAGAACGTTATAGTGATGCGGCTGAATTAAAGAAGAAAATTGATGAAATAGAAAAAGCGAAGGGGGAATAATTTTATGAATTTTTCAGAAACATTGTATAAAGCATTGCAAAATGCAGGTGAGTTATCTACTCGAATGGGTTATGCAGAAATTGCATCAGAACATTTATTGTTTGGTATAATTTCTATTGATGGACCATCATCAGAAATTTTACGTAAATTTGGTGTTACAAAACAAAGTTACTTGCAAGCAGTTGATGAGAGAATGGAAAAATTTCCTAGCAAATATTTAGATGAAGTGGGCTATACTGCTTACGTTCGTGATATATTAATCTTTGCTCAAAAGTTGGCAAGTAGATTAGGAACAAATAAAACAACGACAGAACACGTTTTGGCAGCACTTGTACAAAACCCAGAAAGCGATGCTATGGAGTTGTTAAGACGTGCTTTTGGTATTGATGTAAATATGCTTAAAAATCAAGTGTATCAATACATTATTCCTGGGGCTAATACAACTGAAACTAAAACTAATGCTCAATCAAACAACACAAGCGAAAGTTCTTTGCCAAAAGCATTGTTAGAAATGGGTACAGACTTAACTTTAAAAGCAAAACAAGGTAAAATTGACCCAGTAATCGGTAGACAAGATGAAATAGCAAGAGTAATAGAAATACTATGTCGTAAGACAAAAAATAACCCAGTTTTAATCGGTGAGGCTGGTGTAGGTAAGTCTGCGGTTATTGAGGGTCTTGCTCAAGCGGTGGTAGATGGTAATGTGCCAGACTTGTTAAAAAATAAAACAATTTTTTCTCTTGAATTAGGTTCTCTTATGGCAGGCACAAAGTATCGTGGTAGTATGGAAGAGAAACTTAAAAACGCTATTGAAGTAATTACTCAAAATAAAGATATTATTGTATTTATTGATGAATTGCACACACTTGTACAAGCAGGGGGCGGGGATAAAGGTGAAGTAAGTCCAGCCGATATGCTTAAACCTTATCTTGCTCGTGGAGAAATGCAAACAATAGGTGCTACAACAACAGAAGAGTATCGCAAGTTTATAGAACAAGACAAAGCATTAGAAAGAAGATTTCAACCTATTACAGTTAATCCACCATCAGTAGAGCAAACTATTGAAATTTTAAAGGGGTTGAGAGAATCTTACGAGCAATTCCATAAAGTAAAAATTACAGATGATGCTATTATTGCTGCGGCAAGTTTGAGTGATAGATATATTATGGATAGAAGTTTGCCAGACAAAGCAATCGACTTGATTGATGAGGCTAGTTCTCGTGCAAAAGTAAATGGTGCAACTATGCCAGCACCTCTAAAAGAATTGCAAGATAAGTTAGAAAAGTTAGAAAGCGACAAAAAAGAAGCGGTTGCAAATCAAGATTATACACTTGCTGGAAATATTCACGACCAGTACAAAGTAACCTATGAAGAATACGAAAAACAAAAGGCTGAATTTGAAAAGTCATTAGAAAATGGACCTACTATTACTTTTGAAGAAATTGCAAGAGTAGTGAGTGCTTGGTCTCACGTGCCTGTTACAAAATTAACAGAAACAGAAAAAGACAAGTTATTGCATTTAGAAGATTTATTACACAATAGGGTAATTGGACAAGAGCAGGCGGTTGTTTCTGTTAGTAAAGCTATTAGACGTGCGAGGGCGGGACTTAAAGACCCCAATAGACCTATTGGCTCATTCCTATTTTTAGGGCCTACTGGTGTAGGTAAGACAGAATTAAGCAAAGCCCTTGCAGAGGCAATGTTTGATGATGAAAACTTAATTATTCGCCTTGATATGAGTGAATATATGGAATCACATTCTGTAAGTAAGTTGATTGGTTCACCTCCAGGATATGTAGGACATGATGATGGCGGACAATTAACAGAGCAAGTGCGCAGAAAACCTTATTCTATCGTTTTATTTGATGAATTAGAAAAGGCTCACCCAGACGTATTTAATTTGTTGCTTCAAATTATGGATGATGGTCGTTTAACAGATAGTCACGGACGTACTGTAAGTTTTAAAAATACTATGATCATTATGACCAGTAATGCCGGTGTAAATGATTCTAAATATAAAAAGAATCGTGAACAATATGAAAAAGAAGAAGATTTGGCTAAAATTGAAAAACTTGATGAAGAAGCAAGCGAAGTTTTAAATAAAGCAATCAAAAATCAATTTAGACCAGAATTTTT
>JAGART010000162.1 GCA_017622115.1 Clostridia bacterium | reverse complement strand
GCCGATACTGACACAATAACATTTGTAACAAAACAAGTTTTGCAAGGCTATTCATTCAGTCACTGGGTAGATTTAGATGGCAACAATTTAGGTACGGAAATGAGCATAAAACTCACGAAAGCACAAGTAATGGACAATATAATCACAGCAGTTTATGTTCTAAATACAAATAATAGTGTGAATAGTGAAACTTCAAATTAATAACAAAAATAAAGATATATTTACAGCAATATATCTTTATTTTTTTCTTTGCTAAAAGAATAATTATTCAAAGTATTTGTCATTATGAGGAGCAAAACGCTGTGATAATCTCGCCTTTTATTGCTGTTTTTTAAGTAGCGAGATTGCCACAGAATTACACTGTAATTCTTCGCAATGACAGAGTAATTTTAATATTATTTTTCAGTCTTATCCATACGAAGTATGATTTCATTGTAAAGCAATTTCATCACGAAGTGATTTCATCTGACATAAGTCAGATTTAATTTAATCAGATTGTCATTATTTGGCTTATCCATAAGCCAGAATAATGCAGCCTTATACACCTCGCTCTCAGCGAGGCACTCCAAGCACTATTGGTTATTGCAATTATATTATAAAGGCAGGTCTAATGGTTCTCGACATAACATTATAGTTGTAATTTGCGGAACGGAAATTTCAACTTTCGGTTATGGAGAGGATTTTTAGACCTGCCTTTATACCTAATAAAAGAACTATCAGTGCTTATCATTCCAAACCAAAAAAGTTAATTATTCCGCAAGTAATTGTGTATGCAATTTTTTCTTGATATTCTGCGGTTACGAGTTTTGCTTCTTCATCTGGGTTAGATAAAAATCCGCATTCTACTAATATTCCAGCGGCCTCTGTACAATTTAATATATAGAAATCTCCAGGCATACAACTTTTACGTGAACCAGCAATTTGCTCTACAAACATATCTTGCAAATTTTGAGCTAATTCTTTGCTTATCTCACTATTTAATGCATAAAAAACTTGTGCGCCCTTTGCTGATTTAGAAGTAAAACTATTTAAATGTATACTAACCACTAAATTTGGATTTGCTTTTTTTATAATTTCTTCTCGTGCTCGCATATCTCTCTTTTTAAAACCACTAGCAAATGTTCCATAAAGCCCATCTTGATTTGTACGAGTATATACAACATTAATTCCCAAAGTGTCTAAAAAACTGCCAATTTTTTGAGCAATACTTAAATTTATATCACGCTCATATGCATTAGTAATAGGACCTACACAACCACTATCAATTCCGTTTGATGTTAAAATAAGACCGTTAACACAAATGGACTATGAAATATTTAACACACAAATCTATAAAAAGGAGGTATAAAGCCATTTTGTTAATATAAAAAGCACTAGAAAATCTAGTGCTTATTTTTATTATTTTAACTTTTTCATCAAGTCTAATATAGTTTGTTTGCCGTCTTGTGAAAGATTGTTATATAAATCTAAAACATTCTTATCTTCTTTATTGTAATGTTCGCCCATATAAAAGAAGTCTTGTGGAGTGATTTCAAGCATATTACAAAAATCTAATAGAGTTTTAACTTTCAACTCTAT
>JAGART010000161.1 GCA_017622115.1 Clostridia bacterium | reverse complement strand
ACAGGGTACGAATTTGAATATCTTAAAGTAAACGGAAGCACAGTAACCACCACAGCTTCTGGAAATAGCAGAACTTACACATTTAGTATAACCCAAAACACAACGTACGAGTATGCGTTTACTCCAATAAAGTATGCAGTAACTGTATCTAAAACAGGAAGCGGAACAATAACACCGAGTAGTAACACAACAGCGGACTACGATAGTACAATCACTTTTGCGGCGACAGCCGCAACCGGCTATACTTTTACAAACTGGGTAATCGTGAATAACGGAACAAGCCAAACATACACAACGAGTAGTGTAAATATCACGGTAAAAGGTGCAATCACAGCCACCGCAACATTTACAATAAATAAATATACAATCACTACCGCCGTAGCCAGTGGCGGAGGCGGTTCGGTGTCGGCGGGAGGCACTTATAACTATAATACTAGCGTAAGCCTCACGGCGACACCGAATGACCACTATCAATTTGTGTCGTGGACAATCTCAACAGGTGGCACAAGCACCGTAAACCCAGTAACATTCAACGCAACAGCAAATGTAACATATACCGCAAACTTTGCACTCAAAAAATATACACTTACAATTCAATCTAATAATATTGCGTATGGTACAGTAACTAATGCAATGAGTAATTCAAGCCAAAACGCATTGAGTTCGTTTACAAGTAACGCAACAGCAATGAACGGATATAGATTTGTGGGTTGGATAGATAGTGCAGGTGTAACAGTAACTACAAGTAATTTGCTTGAAATCACTCTCACACAAAATAGCATATATACTGCGGTGTTTGAAAGGGCTTCGATTGCAGTATATGCCACAATCGGTGGTGAAGCAAGAATTTGTGGATATGATGTAGAAAATCTAACTGGCTCAATACATTTGAGCGCTGTAACATATAGTGGCTATAAATTTTTAGGCTGGTACGTTGGCGATACATTGTTGTCTGATAAAATGTCTGTCGATTTACAAATTAGCAGTATCAACGGAAGTATAATTATTGCAAAATTTGCAGTGAATAGTGCTTCTGCGAATGTTAATGATAGTTTAAACAATGTATAAAAAGGGAGATTAATTATATTAAAAATTAACTCTCCTTATAAAAAATAATAAATTAAAGGTAAATTGTAATTATGAGGAGCGAAGCGACGTGATAATCTCGCAACTTAAAAAAATAAAAAAGAGGCGAGATTGCCATAGTTTGCTTTGTAAACTTCGCAATGACAAAGATATTTAATTATTAACTCTCCCTCAGGCTAGTAAACTAGCCAGCTCCCTCGACAGAGGGAGCCTTTTTTTGGCTAAAATTATCCTTTTAAGCCTCCATCTGACGAGGGAGGTGCCACGAAGTGGCGGAGGGAGAGATAACTCACACTAATAGTGTTCGTAGTGCTACACTCTACGAGTGTGGTGAATAAATGGTAGAAAAATAATAAATTAAAAGTAGATTGTCATTATGAGGAGAGAAGCGACGTGATAATCTCGCCTTATAAAAACAAAGTAGCTTTAGTCAATAAAAAAAGCGAGTTTACTCGCTTTTTTATATTAGTTACAAAAACAAAAAACCACTCAAAATTAGAGTGGTAAAAAAATTAATAAATTAGTTTGCTTTCATTTTTTTGATGCAACGTGTGCAAAGTTTCTTTTTGCAAGTGTTGCCGTTTTCATCGGTAACCGTTACTGATTGAAGGTTCACATTTTTAGGACACAATGTACGGCGTTGTACCCATTGACTTTGACGGTGAACTTGATTTCCAGCCATTTTGGTTTTACCGCAGTTTTCGCATTCTCTGCTCATATTAAATAACCTCCTGCGATTGTTTAAAAAATTAGATATTTATAAAACAAGTCAACTTGTCATATAATGTAGGACTATTGTATCATTTTTTTTAAAATTTTGCAACACTATTTGCCAAAATTTTTTTAAAATACTAAAAAAGTTAAAAAATTTTAACAAAAAGACTTGCAAAAAAGTCTATATAGTAGTAAAATAAATATCGTACTATGGGGAAATACTCGTAGGTTAATTTAGCGAGGTTCTATGTCGGTAACCACAACAAATTATTATGGAAAGATTTTTATATCTGATGATGCTATTGCTTCGGTCGCTGCTTCAGCGGCTTTGGATTGTTATGGTGTCATCGACTTGGTTTCAAAAAGGTTAAGCGACAACTTTGCAGAACTTTTTAAAAAGCAACAACTAGGCAAAGGTGTCAAAGTAATCACTAACGAAAACCGCATTTTCTTGGATTTGTTTGTAGTATTAAAATATGGTGTACCTATCAGTGCTGTGGCTGAATCTATCAAAAAATCTGTTAAGTACAGAGTAGAGCAGTTTTCAGGTATGATTGTGGACACTGTGAATATTGTGGTTTTGGGTGTGAGAGTTTAATTTCAGCCTATTTTCCCATTTATTAGATTTTTAGAGGTATCAAATGCAGAAGACTATAAACGGCGCTACTTTTCGTAGAATGGTAAACGCCGCAAATATTTTTTTAGAAACAAGTAAAAAATACATAGACAGTTTAAACGTTTTTCCTGTTCAAGATGGTGATACAGGTGCAAATATGTCTGCGACTTTTAAGTCAGCAGCAAAATATATAAATGAATGTCCAACAAATAATTTTGATGCGTTGGGTGATGCGTTGGGTAAAGGCTCAATGCGTGGTGCTAGGGGTAACTCTGGTGTTATCTTGTCGCAAATTATGCGTGGTATGTCAATCGAGATGGTTAAGCATCAAGAGTTGACAACTAAAAACTGGGCAAAGGCTATGAAGTGCGGTGCGGAATATGCATACAAAGCCGTATCAATTCCAAAAGAAGGTACTATTTTAACAGTTATTAGAGTAATGGCTGAAAGTGCAGAAGCGGCTGCTAAAAAGTATCAAGACTTTGAGGGATTCTTTGATCAAGTAATTAAGACTGGTGAAGAAATTTTGGAAGAAACTCCTGAAATGCTTCCTGTTTTAAAACAAGCGGGTGTTGTAGATGCTGGTGGTAGAGGTGTACTTGACATCTTTAAAGGTTTTTACAAAGGTATGCTTAATGAAGATGAGGAGTTTATCTTAAAAGAGGCAGAGGAGTCAAGACCTATCGTTGAAGACAACTTGGCTATTATAAATTATGAAAACTTGGCTGATATTGAGTTTGCTTATTGTACAGAATATATGATTATTCAATTAAATAAGAAAACTACAATTTCTGATATTGACAGATTGCGTGAAAAATTGATGGCAATCGGTGATTCAGTTATTTGTGTAGGTGATTTGGAATTAATCAAAGTACACGTACACACAAACGAGCCAAATCGTGCTTTGGGTTATGCGCTTGAATTAGGTGAGTTGTACAATCTTAAAATTGAAAATATGGTACAACAAAATAGAGAGTTAAAAGCCGCTCGTGAAAAAGTAATCCAAAACACAAAACCATTTGGTATGGTTGCTGTTGCTTCTGGTGAAGGTATTGTGGAAGTATTTAAAGATTTGGGTGTTGACCAAATTGTTGAGGGTGGACAAACTATGAACCCTAGTGCAAATGACATTGCGGAAGCAGTTGACAAAGTGCCTAGCGACCACGTGTTTATTTTCCCAAACAACAAAAATATCATAATGGCAGCAGAGCAAGCACAAAACTTTACAAAACGTTTTATTCACGTTATTCCTACTATATCTATTCCAGAAGGTGTTGCTTCAATGCTTTCATTTAATATGGATAGTAGTTTAGATGACAATTTAGAGGCAATGACTGCTGCACGCAAGAGTATTAAGAGTGGTTCTATTACTAATGCTGTACGTACAGCAAATATGGACGGACTTGACATTCAAGAGGGCGACATTATCGGTCTTTTTGATGGTGCAATCAAAGTCAAAGATGCATTAATTAATAACAGTGCAGAAAAATTAGTCGAAGCAATGATGGACGAAGACAAAGTAAATATCACTTTGTTTTATGGTAAAGATGTAAAAGAAGAAGACGCAAACGAACTTTGCGAAAAACTTCAAGAAAAATATCCAAATTGTGATGTTTCTGTAATCAATGGTGGTCAACCAGTTTACTTCTATTTAATAAGTGTAGAATAAATTTAAAAGTGTACTTGTTGTACACTTTTTCTTTTTACAAACTTTAACATAAAATTTATTGTATTATTTTTAGATAACGACAAATAATAAAATTGCAAGCGATTTGCTTGAAAAATACGGAGGTGAAAAATGGCTACAAAGTCAGTTAAGACTACTTCTAATGTAAACAAAAAATGCGATTGTGGTTGTGGCGGTTGTGGTTCAAACAAAACAACTCGTGCCAAATCAAGTGCCACTCGTGCAAGCAGAAGTAGTGCAAATGTAGAAAGTGCTTATGAAACAAACTCTAGCAGTCGTGCAACTCGTACTTGTTCGAAAGCAACAAAGAGTTCTACAAGAAATAGTGCTTCTACACGCAAAACTCGTTAATTAGAGCGAACTTGCAATCAAAAAGGGTTAAATTGAGTACAATTTAACCCTTTTTTGTATGAATAAATACTTATAAACAAATAAAATATAGCCTCTAAAATCGTTTTAAAATAGGGTATTTATTAAAAATTAGCAGTATTTTATTTTAATTTAACAATAAAAAATAAAAAAAGTCGAAATTAATTCGCCTTTTTAATTTGTTAAAAAATACAATATAACTGCAAAAAATAGCAGGTAAGTTGCTTATTTTTGTTGGTTAGTGTCATTTTTATCTTTTTTATAACCTAAATACATATAAGCAAAGCTAGATTTATTTTTGCTGTATGGTGGGTATTTTAACATTAATTCTATATTAGGTGATTTTTTCAAAATGCATTTTGCGTGTGTGAAAGTATAAAAAGAATATTTGCCGTGATAATTGCCCATACCACTTGCACCTACGCCACCAAAAGGTAAACCGTGTTCGGTAAAGTGCATTACGACTTCATTGATACAAACGCCACCAGAACTTGTCATTTGGGTAATGAGTTTTGCCATAGTTTTATTACGAGTGAAGTAATACAATGCAAGAGGCTTGTCGTGAGTATTGATATAATCAATTACCTCGCTAATTTCGTTATATTTTATAATAGGCATAATAGGACCAAAAATTTCTTCTTGCATAATAGCATCATCAAAAGTAATATCACGCATAATAGTTGGTTCTAAAAGTCTATTTTGAAGTTTGCCACCAAAAACTACTTTTTCGGGTAAAATAAGACTAGCAAGTCTGGTTGCGTGCTTTTCGTTTACAATATACATAAAATTGTCGCAAAGTTTATCTTCTTTATAGTAAAATTCTTTAACTTGTTAAACTGCTAATTTTATAAATTGCTCGTAAACGTTGCTTTGTACAAAAATATAGTCGGGTGCGATACAAGTTTGCCCAGCATTTAAAAATTTGCCCCAAACAATTCTACGTACAGCAGTTTTGAGATTTGCGGTTTCATCAACAATACAAGGTGATTTGCCTCCAAGTTCTAAAACAACGGGACAAAGGTGTTTAGATGCTTTTTGTTCTACAATTTCGCCAACACCTTTACTACCAGTAAAAAATATAAAATCAAACTTTTGGTCAAGCAATGCTTGGTTTTGTTCTCGACCGCCTTGAATAGTTGCAATGTACGCTGGGTCAAATACACTTAAAATATCAGCAATGACTTGTGAAACGTTTGGAGTATAGGCACTGGGCTTTACAACTGCGGTGTTTCCACCAGCAATTACACCAGCAAGAGGGCAAAGAGCAAGTTGAAAAGGATAATTCCACGGAGCCATAATCAAAACTTGACCGTAGGGCTCATATAGTATTTTGCCACGTGCTGGGACATTCAAAAGTGAAGTCATAGCATTTTTAGGTCGCATAAGCGAACGAAGTTTTTTACGCAAATACTTAATTTCTTTGGTTACAAGGCTGATTTCAGTTGTAACAGCATCAAACTCGCATTTGTTTAAGTCTTTTTTAAACGCTTCTAAAAGTGCGGGTGTGTGTTGGTCGATTGCTTCCAACAACAAATTAAGTTGTTGTTTGCGAAATTTGTATTCAAGAGTTTTGCCAGACAAAAAAAGTTGTCGTTGTTTTTGTAAAATATTATTTATTTCCATATTGCACCTTCTTTTATGTAATAATAACAAATTTATAAAAATTTGTAAATAAAAGTTAAGTTAAAAATTGAATTTTGCCTTGAAAAATTTTTTAAGTTGTGTTAATATATAATATATATAGAAAAGGAGAGATTAATTATGAACAAAGAACAACAAGAAAAACGTTACGTTTCAACTTTACACGTTCTTGACAGAACTACACCGCCTGTGTATGCTAGTTACGCTGCTGATATGCGTCACGTTATGTCAAAAGAAAAAGCAGAGGAAATAAGAAAACAAGAACAAGAGGCAGTTCAACAAAAATAATTTTAAGCAGATGTTAAAATCTGCCTTTTTTATTTTATAAGAATATTAATTTGTTTTTGGGGCAAACTTTTATTGTATTTTATAATAAAGGAGAAAAATATGTTTAATCCATTTAAAGAGAAGGGCGCTCCGATTGACAAATTATTTGTGAGTTGGGATAAGTTGTATCCATTTAGTTACGACAAAAACGAAGTTGACCCTTATACAAGATTGAGAATTATTCTTATGAATGGTACTGAATATGAAGCAAACTGGTTTTTGCATCAATTCAATAGACACTGTGCAAATAATGATTTGCGTAGAGAAGTTGCTTTTATTAGACGTACAGAGCAACAACAACAAAAAAAGATTGCGTGCTTAAAACCTATTGATGAAACTTTACTTGAAACAACAATAGGATATGAGCAATTAGCGGTTGATTTAACTGCTAGACTTGCTCAAAGTGAGCCTGATGAAAATGTAAAAATGGCTCTCGACTTTGCTCTTTTAGAGGACTTTGACCATTTGTATCGTTATGCTGATTTGTTGGAGCACGATACAAAAATGCACGCAGAAGCATTAGTTGGTAGTTATACAGAGATTATGCCGGGGCGTCCTACAATCGCTCACCACAGACACCCTTTTGATGATGTTCGTTATACTATAAATAACAAAACAGCATCACCTATTACAAAGTTAAATGTCGAAATTATTACTGCGGCAGAACAACAAACTATGAATTACTATATGAACTTGGGGCAATTTTACGAAAACGATTTAGGTCGTCAACTTTATCAAGAAATTGCTATGGTAGAAGAACAACACGTTTCAAGTTATGGTTCTTTAATCGACCCAAATTGTACTTGGCTTGAATGTATGCTTATGCACGAATATGTAGAATGTTATTTGTATTATTCTTGTATGCAAGATGAAAATGACCCAAAAGTACGTGCTTTGTGGGCGGAATATCTTGACCAAGAGTTAACTCACTTGCATATGACTGCTGAATTGCTTAAAAAATATGAAAAGAAAGATTGGCAAGAGGTATTTACTTGTGGCGGGGATTTTCCTCAACTTCTTACTTTGGGGCCAAATGTTGAATATGTACGTGATATTTTAGCTAATACTGTTAGAAATACTACACAAAGAGAAGATGTTGTTCCGTTAGATAGTGTAGATGATGATGCTGAATTCTTTGTTTATCAAGGTCAAGTAAATAAAGTAATAAAAAATGTTCCTTCTCACGCTGTAATAAATCAAGAAATTGAAGCAAGAGGAGAAGATTATAGATTTCAAGTAGATGAGCATCCTATCGAAGAATTATCTAATAAAGAAAAAGATAATACTGATATTGGTAGGGTAAAAGGTAAATAATTTTAAAAAAGCGGGATTTTGTCCCGTTTTTTATTTGACTTATTTTGTCGTATTTACTAGAATAATACTATATTATTTCGTAAAAGGATAATTTATGTTACAAGAAAATAAGGCTAGATTTAAAGAACTATTCGCAAAATATGTTACTCGTGACGGTGCAGATAAGCTGTTAGAATGGATTGAAACCACCGACTTCTTTACAGCTCCTGCTAGTACTAAATTTCATTCAGCATTCGAGGGCGGACTTTGTGCTCATAGTTTAAACGTTTATGAACGTTTCAAAAAATTAATTGAACTTGAATTTGGTGAAGATTGGGAAAATCAAATCTCTCACGAAACAGTTGTGTTTGTCGCTTTGTTGCACGATATCTGTAAGGCAAATACTTTTAAAGTAGATTATAGAAATGTAAAAGTTGATGGGGAATGGACTCAACAACCTTATTATACTGTTGAAGACACACTTCCTTATGGGCACGGCGAAAAATCTGTTTATATTATAAATGGATTTATTAGACTTACAAGAGAAGAAGCAATGGCAATAAATTGGCATATGGGCGGTTTTGACTTGCGTGCAAAGGCTGGTGGATACTCAATTAGTGATGCTTTTTATATGTATAAAATTTGTCCGCTATTGCATACAGCAGACCTTTTGGCTACATATTTAGATGAGCCTAGATACTAATTTGTATTTTTATGTATTAATATATCAACTATTGGTAAAATAATATAAGAGAAATCGAAAATTTTTAAAATTAGTCGAAATTTGTTTGTAAGTTTTTGTGTATTTGTGTTACAATAATTACTAGGTATTATGTGGCATAAGTGATATTTAAAATTTATTCAAGACTTGATTAAAAAATGGAGGTCAGTTTATGAGTACATTTATTAGGGGTTTAAACTTATCTAAAAATAGTTTAAAAGTTTCCTTATTTGTGCTTGTTGCACTTGTTTGTGCTGTTGCTATAACTTTGGGAGTTGTTTTCTCTCAAAAACAAAATTATGTAGCAACACCAGAAAACAATACAAAAGTTGAGATGTTAGATGATGCATCTCTATTATCTAGTGGCGATTGGAATAATGAAATTGCCTTGCAATTAAGCCAAAATTTAGCCAATGTAGGGGATAACGTTGCTTTGGGTAATGCTGGTGGTTTAGTTACTACTAATGTTATTTCTCTTGGTGGAATTGACTGGTTGGTTGTTTATAAACAAAATGGTATTATTACGCTTTATGCAAATGAAGCAGTAGCAAATATTCAATTTGATAACAATTCAAATATATATAGTGAAAGTGCTGTAAGAGATTACTTAAATAATGTTTTCTATCCAGAATTTGCAACAAAAGTTGGTTATGAAAACCTTGAAAGTTTAATCGTTCCTTATGGTGCTGATGAACTTTATTATCAAGCGGAAAACGCTCAATCTGTGCCATTAAATACTGTAAATAATGATTTGATTTTAAATTCAAATGGTGTAGCAAACGATAAAGTTTGGTTGCCAAGTGCTTTGGAAATCGGTGGTTTTGTAAATACTGAAAATTCACCAAAATCAAGAGTAAATAGTTTTAAAACAATTAAAGAAAATGAGTTTTCTATCAATTCAGGTTTATGGAATTTAAGCAATAATTCTCGTCTTGCTGTAAATAATTACGCACTTCGTTCTAGTGTAAATAATGGTGTTGCTGTTGTTCAAAATGGTATCATTACACAAGGTAACGCAAATCAAGTATATGCTGTTCGTCCTTGTATAAATTTAATGTTGCCAGTTGTGGAAAATGGTCAAGTTAAATCAGCAAACGCAACAACTTATGTAAGTAGTGATGTGTTGTTTGCTAGTGTAACCCCTGATTATACTGACGTTCTTCACCAATACACACGAGAAGGTTCTGGTTCAACTTTTACTCCAAAACCTTCTGGTACAGTTACTCTTGATGGTGTAACTTTGACAAATAGCCAAGCATTGCTTGTTACTTTATCTGATGCTGTAATGTCTGGACAAAATATGTCTGGTAAAACATTTAGACATCACAAAATGTTGATATGAGTGCTGTTACAGTTTGGAACCCTATTGGTCGTGAAGGCTTTCCATTCAGTGGTACTTTTGATGGTCAAGGATACATAATTAGTAATTTAGCAAACTCTGGTACAGGTCTTGTAGGTTTGTTTGGTTATGTATCAAGTGCTACAATTTCAAATGTTGCGGTTGTTGATTCATCTTGGTACACAACAACAAACAATGTTGGTACTATTGCTGGTACTGCTGCAAGTTCTACAATTCAAATTTGTTATAGTGAAAGCGGTATCGCTGGTGGTAGTAATGTTGGTGGACTAGTCGGTGCTTCAGATACTTCTGACATTTCGTATTGTTATAATTTGAGTGGTGTTGCTGGTTCAGTTTGTGTGGGGGGTATTGTTGGTTATAATCAAGGTACTATAGCTAGAGTATATAATGTCGGTTCAGTAAGTGCTATTCAGGGTAATAGTGCTGGTGCTATTGTTGGTTATT
>JAGART010000160.1 GCA_017622115.1 Clostridia bacterium | reverse complement strand
TATCTAATATTTGTTGCAATATCAAAAGTAGCATTATATGGATTTGCAGAATCACCAAATCTACTTAAATTTGGAGTAGATGGAGCATTGTAACAATTAGTTAATGTTGCACCTTCTTCAAGACTACCAACCAAACCACCTACAAAGTTTGAACCTTCTACATAACCAGTATTATAACATTGTTCAATCAAAACGAGATTTGAATTTGCAACTTCAAAGTTACCCAACGCATAACCTACAAGAGAACCAACGTAGTAACTATCTGTTTTAATTATTGTGTCTTTCAAACCTAATTTTTGAATGTGAGGTTTGTATTCTGTTCCACTTTCATTTGCATATTTTACATAACCAAACAAACCTTGATATGTAAAGTAGTCTTCTTCTTCATTCAAGTCAACATCAGTATATTGACTTAAATCTGCACAATACTTTGGAGCAATAATAGTAAGACCATAGATAGTTTTCCCATTACCATCAAAGTTACCCAAGAATGGATTTGTTGCAGTACCTATTGCTTCCCAATAAGGGAACGCAGATAAGTCTAAATGATTGTTTAAACGATAAGAAGCCCTAGTATAAAGATTTTGTTTATCCAAGTCTTCTGTTTGAGTAAATTCACCATTTACCCAGTAAGCGATAGTACGCAAATCATCAACAGAACTAACCATATAAGGGTTAGACTCACTATTTGCTACACCAGTATCAACCAAAGACAAATCTCCAACAGGAGTAAATCCTGATAAAGATTTGTATTCAGTTGAAGGAGTAGCGGCTTGTGTTGTTTTTGTTGATTTGTTTGGAACTATGCCCGCAAATAGCACAAAAACACTTGTAACTACCATTAAGATTATTAAGGTAGAATAGAATAATACTTTGTTTTTATGCATTGTATTAATATTCATATTTTCCTCCCAAATTAAATACGAAATGTTATTTTCTTATTGGAAATTTAATTTCCAAATCAGAATTTTGAACATAGCCCAAATATTCAGGTGCAAAACGTTTGCCATCTATTTTAAAGCCATCACCGTGAAAGTCTGAACCACCTGTTTTTAACAAGTGTTGTTCATCACAAAATTCGGCTAACCATTTACATTCGGCTAAACTAAACTTTTTGTGAATACATTCAAAACCATCAAGAATATCAAGAGCAGCCAAGTCTTTTACTAACTTTTTAGGATTTGCCTCGCCATACACTTTAAATGCGTGAGCAAATACAGCATATCCACCTGCTTTATGGATTTTATCACATACTTCTTCAATAGAAGGTGTATCCTTGATTAATTCGTAACAGTGAAATATTGCACCAGGTTTTGCAACGTGGTCACGATAGAAATTATCCGATTTAGTTATACCATATTTTAGGTATAATCTTTGATTTTCTGGATAATTTGCTAAATCGTGGAAAAATGTCTTGTGAGCAGTTCTATAAACTGGGTCAAATTGCAGACCTTCTGTAAATTTAAACCCAAGTCTAGTACCGATTTCTTTTAAAGTTTCTAGTCGTTTTTCTTCCAAAGCGAATTGATATTCAAAGTTGAGTACTGGATATTCAGCCAAAGTATCGAGGTCAAAGTCATAAGCTAAAACCTCATACTTTTGTCCTTTATAAGTACAAGCGATTTCACAACCATTAATAATTCTTCCGCAAAATCCGCCATTACTTTTCATTTCTCGTACTTCAAAGTTTGCTTCCAAATTATCGTGGTCTGTAAAAGCAATTACGTCCAGTCCCCTATTTTCCACAAAACGCAATAATTCAGGAACGGAATACATTCCGTCTGAATATTGTGTGTGAATATGTAAATCTATCAACTGCCCATTTCTATATAATTTATTGAACATTGATGTTTCCCCCATATTTTTATTAAATAGTAATTGAGTCATATACGCTGTTGTTTGCCAAGTTTGTAGATAAATCCACATTAATTTCAGTATTTGCAGCAATAGTTACATTGTAACCAGCACTTGTTGTAGAACCAGCAGGAGTACTTGAATATGCTGGAGAGATAAAGATTGGAACGATTGCGTGTACTACGTAAGTTTTTCCATCTACACAGTCAACTGTTTTTGCAACGCCTTTTTGTACAAGCATAATAATTCTGTCTGAATTATCTGTTGCGGTTAAGATTACCAAAGATGCATTTGCAACTGTTGATTCACCTGATGCGTCTTGCAAGTAAATATCAACTGTTTGAAGTTTTGTATAAGTCAATGTAATAGTGATTACATCATTTTCATCATTCATAGTTTTTGACCAAACAGTATTGATTGATGAACCTGTATATGTTTGACTTAATCCGTCATCACCTGTTACAACAATAGATTTTAATTGAGCTTTTGTAACACCAGAAGTAATTGTTTTTAATGTGTCGTAACCAGTCAATGTTACAGCATTACCATAGTTTACATACAATTTATTTCCAGAAGCAGGAGTTGATGCTGTACCACCAATTGTAAATTTATAAGCATTTGACAAACTAGAACTCAAAGAACTTAAATTATCTGTTACAGTAACAGTATAAGGACGTGCTTGATATACAATAGCGATTGTTGCATTGTTATCAAGAGTAAATGTCAATGTACCAGTAGAACCTGACCAACTAGAATTTGTTATTGTCTTATCACCTGCAGTTGCACCAGTCAAAGTAATACTAGATACTTTATAACCTGTACCTGGAGTAGCAACAAGTTGGTGTTCATTATTGTAAGTACCTTGTCCTGTTACAGCAGTACTTGTAGTAGTATCTGTTAAAGTATAAGCTTTTGCGTGAGTTATAGTAGTTGTAGCACCACTACTTGATACACCATTCCAAGTTTCTGTTACAGTAATTGTACGAACAACGTTAATAAATGTAACTTTAACTGTAATACCATAAACGTTATATGCAGGAGTTGCACCAATCGCAGAAATCAATCCAGCAATAGTTTTTGTACCTAAATTTGCAAATACATTTTGTGTACCAGCCAAACCAGTATAACCAGCTGTAGGTCTTGAATATGTTGCAATAGTACCAGTTTTACCATTATAAGTAGCAGTTACAGT
>JAGART010000159.1 GCA_017622115.1 Clostridia bacterium | reverse complement strand
CCGCAGACATTTATTAGACACTATTGAACGTGCTGGACTTTTAAGTCGTGTGGACCGTAACTTTACTGTTAAATTTGATATTAACGGCAAAGATATGGTAATAAATAGTGAAAGTGAATTAGGAAACATTACAGAACACTTACAAACAACACATAGTGGCGCAGATTTAAAAATCGAATTTAATGGACGTCTTTACACAGATGCACTTCGTGTAATTGCAGATGAATTTGTACAAATTCGTTATGGTAGCCCTGTTCACCCTTGCGTAATTACACCACAAGAAGGCGAAGACTATTTATATCTTGTATTGCCAATGCACAAAATTTAATAACAAAAGCAAAAAACGAGCAAATCTTGCTCGTTTTTTTTATAACTCGTTTAAAAAGCCTTTTAGAATTGCTTCTTCTGCTTGTTCTTTTGTAAGTCCTAATGTTTGTAGTTTTATAATTTGCTCCCCTGCTATTTTACCTATTGCAGCCTCGTGAGTTAATTGAGCATCTGGGTGTGTATTGCGAAGCGCTGGGGTTGATGAAACTTGCGCATTATCAAAAACAATAGCATCACACTCTACGTGTCCAAAACTCTCGTTATTTCCGTTAATTTCCGAAATAAACTCTTGTTCTGAATTTCCTTTTGCTACACTTCTGCTAATAACATTAACTTTTGAGTTTTTCCCATTTAATTCAACAGAAAAAGTTGTACTAGCATCTTGCTCACCCTCTGTTAAGATAGACTCTTTAACTTCTAGTACAGCAAAATCATCTAAATCGGCTTCTGTAACACGTTCTGAATGAGTTACACCACCCAACTGTACTGTTTCCATTACAAAATGTGCATTTTTTGCTAAATGCACAATAGTTGTGGGGTCAAGGTTCTTTTCTGCTTCTGTATCACCTTGTGCGTAATGTTTTTCAACATAACGAACAACTGCATTTTCGCCTATCCAAAATTCGTGTATGCCTGTATGTGAGTTGTCTTTGTTATCTTCGTTATGTAATCCGCAACCTGCAACGATTAAGACTTCCGCATTATTGCCTACATAAAAATCATTATAAACTAAATCTTGCAAATCCCCTTCGGTTACAATTACAGGAATGTGAATACTCTCGCCTTTTAAATTTTCAGCAACGTGAATATCTATGCCCGGTTTGTCCTCTTTTGTGGTGATTTCTATACCTTCAACACAATTTCTTGCTAAAAGTTCGCCATTTTTGCGTATATTATATGCACCTTGCGGAACTGAATGCAAATCTGCAACCTTTAACAACAATTCGCTATCTAGTTTGTCCATATTACACACCCTCCAACTTTTTGCAATTTCTAAATGCAGTTAATTTTGGCAAAATATCTTTTGGCTTGCCCGCAAGTGCAATCTTGCCCTCATCTATTAAAATAATTTCATCAGCACTTGCAAATAACTTTTCTTGATGGCTAATAATAATATTTAAACTATTCTTGCTAACAGATTTTTTAAAAATATCGACTAAACTATTGAAACTCCAAATATCTATACCTGCCTCTGGTTCATCAAAAATATTAACAGCACATTTTCTAGCCAAAACGCTAGCAATTTCTATTCGTTTTAACTCCCCACCACTTAATGTATTATCTAAACTGCGAGTTAGATATTCACGGGCACAAAGACCAACTTTTGCCAAATATTCACAAGCAGAAGAAGTATGCAAATCGCCACCGCAAGAATATTCTAGTAAGTTTTGAGCAGACACTCCTTTAAATCTAACTGGCTGTTGCATAGCAAAAGCCAAACCTAGTTTTGCACGCTCTGTAATATCTAAATTAGAAATATCTTTATCATTTAAATAAACTTGTCCAGAAGTTGCAGGAATAATTCCCATAATAATTTTTGCGAGAGTTGATTTTCCGCAACCATTTGCACCTGTAATTACGTAGTTTTTTCCTAATTCAAAATTATATGAAACATCATCTAAAATGACACGGTTTTTGCCTTCATCATTTATTTTAAATGAAATATTATTTAATTTTAACAATATAAATTTTTCTCCTTAAAATAATACTAATTTTATTAGCAAATATATTATACCACTTAAAAGCAAAAACGCAAGTATAAAAAATACAAAAAAATAAAAAATTAAAAGCAAAAATTTATTATAAAATAATCGAAGTTTTCCACAAAGTAGCAACATAGTTGTCTAAAAATGTACTTAAACATACAAAATTTGACATTTAGTAGTATGTTTTTAATAAAAGTTATCAACAGATGTGTATAAATTGTGGATAACTTATAAAATAAAAAGAGCATATCAATTTTGATATACTCTTAATTTTGGTGGTTTTTTATTTAATTATTTAAGCAACATTTTCCATTCCTATAACAGCAGCCATACCATTAAACAAGAATAAGTTTAAGTAGTCTTCTGCTGTCATAAGAGAGCCATAGAATGCTTGTTTGTCAGCACCCTCTGTTGGATAAAGAATACTATTATCACTCGGAACAGCAACAGCACCATTGTATGTTTGAACTACTGGAATACCTGACAATT
>JAGART010000158.1 GCA_017622115.1 Clostridia bacterium | reverse complement strand
TATAATTTGCCTTTTGAGGTGTTGGCTTGTAAATCTATGTCAGCTCCAGAAGGTTATAGATTAGGTATGCCAAAATCTGACAGCAAAATAAAGAAAAAAATTAAAGAAGAAGAATTTGATATATATCATGTTCATTCACCTTTTAGTATGGGAAGATTTGCTGTTCAATTGGGTAAAAAATACAATAAACCTGTGGTTGCTACTATTCACACTAAATACTATGATGACTTTATGCGTGTATTGCATAATAACAAAACATTATCTAATATTATGTTAAAATATATTATGAAAGTCTATAATTCTGCGGATAGTGTTTGGACTGTAAATAATGCTTCTTGTCAAATTTTACGTGATTATGGTTATAAGGGTGAAATAGAAGTAGTAAGAAATGGTACAGACTTAAAATACCCAGAAAATGCTGATGAATTAATACAAAAAATTAATGAAAAACATAATTTACAAGATAAAAAGAATGTATTTTTGTTTGTTGGTAGAATTGCCTTATATAAAAATTTGGAATTGATGGCAAAAGCATTAAAAATCTTGAAAAATAAAGGCATAGAATTTACAATGCTTATTGTTGGTTCAGGTTTTGATGAAGATAAATTTAAAAATATTGTAAAAGATTTAGAACTAGAAGATAACTTTATATTTACAGGTTCTATTTCAGATAGACAACTTTTGCAAGGTTATTACTTGCGTAGTGATTTATTCTTGTTTCCTTCAACTTTTGATACAAGTTCTCTTGTACCTATTGAAGCGGCTGCTCACAATTTACCAGTTTTATTAATTAAAGATAGTTGTACAGCAGAAAATATTGTTGATGATTTCAATGGGTTTTTAGCAGAAGAAACACCAGAGGCTTTTGCTCAAAAAATTGAATATATCATACAAAACCCTGAACTTTTAAAGCAAGTAGGGGAAGAGGCTTCTCGCTCTGTTTATCGTAGTTGGGAAATGGTGGCAGAAGAAGTAAACAAAAAATATTTAGATATTATTAAAAAGTATAATAAAAAACTAGAAGAAACTAATAAATAACAAAAAAAGTATCCTAATTTAGGATACTTTTTTGCTTTAAGTTAAGAGTAATGTCTACTGTTAGAGTGTATAATTATAAGGTATAACTATGCGTAAAATGTAGTTTTTTAGTTTCTTTATTTCAAAATATTGGATTTATCAAGGCAATATTGATAATTTATCAATATAAACACCGTCTGCACCTAAATTGAAACAATCCAAAACTTCATCTGTTGTGATAGGGGTAAACATAAATAATTTTTTATTTGCATCTTTAAATCTATATAATTGAGAACGAAAATATGAATCGCAATTATTTGGAAGGGAGATACCCCATATAAGTTCATCATTAAAATATTCTAATATTTGCTCAACTGAATAATAAATTTTATAGTGAGAAAAAAGATATTGATTAAATGAAGTTGTTTGTTTTGCTGTTTCCCACATTTCTTTACTAAAAATTTCTGGAATAATATTTGATGAAAGGTCGTAATTGTAAATAGTTTCTAATTGTTCAATACGTTGCAAAATTAAGACATCATTTTCGATTGTGTCCGCTTTTGCATCTACTATAATTTTAATATCTGGATAATTTTGTATGATTTCCATAAGCCACTCTTCATTTACAGGAGTAAAGCCATTTTGTAATTTAAAATTTTTAAAATCTTCATATAAAATAGTACTAGGATATTTTGTTTCTAAATGTTCCCAAGCGTGTGTGCCGATTAGTTTTCCATCGGTAGAAAGTTGCAAGTCGTATTCAAAGTATCTATAACCTTGATTGTAGTAATAAGTAAAGGTTTCTTGTGCGTTTAAATAGGTTAAGTTATCATAGCCTCCGCCTGCGTGAAGTATTATAATTTCTTGCTTTTTATTACAACCATACGCAAATAATAAACAACTGAAAATGCTTAATACAAGCATTATTGCTAAAATTTTACTTATAACTTGATTAATTTTAATATGCATAATGAATGCTCCTTTTATAGCATTTTATCATATCAAGCCTATTTTACAAAATGTTTTAAGAATGTCGTAATTATTTGCATTTAATATTTTTGAACTTTTTTAATATTTTACTCAAATTAATTTGATATTTTTTAATTAAAAAGATATAATAAATAAGTAATAAGTTTAAAAATTTTATTATTGAAATCAAAAATTAGG
>JAGART010000157.1 GCA_017622115.1 Clostridia bacterium | reverse complement strand
GTGCTTGTTGGGCGAATTTGGCACAAAATTTAAAAAGTTTATTTACTTCTATTGAATATTATCCTATTATGTAGTATAATTATTATATAGGAGAGTATTATGGACAAAGTTTTAGAGTTAATCAAAAAAGAAAAATTTTTTAAATCAGGTAGTGTAGTAGGTGTTGGCGTAAGCGGTGGCTCTGATAGTATGGCACTTTTGCACTTTTTAAATAAAAATAAAGCTAATCTTGATATTGATGTTGTTGCAATTAATGTAATTCACGGCACAAGAGAGAATGATGAGGCAGAGGCAATCTTTGTCGCTGATTATTGTAAACAAAATAATATTAGATTTTATAAATTTAGAATTGAAGCAGCAATTTTAGCAAAACAAAAAGGTTTAACTATGGAAGAAGCGTGCCGTGAGGGGCGTTTTGGTGTGTTTGATAGTCTTAAAACACGTGGTTTAGTTGACTACATTGCACTAGCACATCACGAAAGAGACCAAGCAGAAACAATTCTTTTGCATATCTTGCGTGGTAGTGGTTTGAGCGGGGCTTCTGGTATGAGTTTTGTACGTGATAACTTTTATGTTCGCCCTCTTTTGGATACTCCAAAAGAAGAAGTAATGCAATATATTTACGAAAATAATATTGATTATTTAGAAGATGAAACTAATACTGATACAACTATTTCTAGAAATTTATTACGTCAAGTGATTATGCCAGAATTAAGAAAAGTTTGGTCTAATTTAGATACTAACTTGTGCAATTTCGGTAAAATTTGTCACGAAGATGATGAGCAAATTCGTAAACTTATGAGTTTTAATGCCATTTTAGAAGGTTCTCAAATGGTTAAAATTCCGTTGACTTATTTTGTATATAGCAATTCATTTGTTATGCGCTTATTAAGTGATTGTTTTAAAAAGTTAGAAGTAAATCAAAATATTGAACGTAAACATTTTGAATTGATTATAAAATTAGCTAAATCAGGTGAAAATGGGGCAAAACTCAATTTGCCAGAAAATGTTGATGTTTATCGTGAGTATGAATATATTACTATGGTGCGTAAAAAGCCAAAAGTAGAACTCAATATGGAGTGGGACTTTAAAATTGGTACTATCAAATTTGGTGATTATGGAAAACTCCAAATTAAACGTACAAAGTCAAACGAATTGCAAGCAGGCTATTTATTGATTGATTTGGACAAAGTGCCAAATGGTGCAAAATGGCGTGTAAGAAAAGAGGGTGACTTTATCGAAAAATTTGGCGGTGGAATTAAAAAAATTAAAACCTATTTCCAAGAGAAAAAAATTCCAGCAAGATTACGTGATTATTTACCTGTTTTAGCAGTAGGTAACGAAGTGCTTGCTGTGGCTGGTGTTGATATTTCTGAACAACTAAAAGTTACAGAAGACTCAACAAATTTAGGTTTAATCAAATATGATATACAAAATTGGGCATAATTACCCAATTTTTATATTTTTCTTTTGACAAAAGCGTAACTATTTGTTATTATATATCTATAATTTGTAGTTAAGTTGTCAAAAATGCGAGCGGGGGCAGAATGGCGGAAGAAAATCAACAATCTTTTAATGAGCAAAACTTTACTCAAAAAATTCAAATAAAAAGTCCAGTCTTGTATTCAAACAAGGCTTTTTCGCCATATCGCAATTTTAAATTATTAAACAAAAATATTGATAAAAATTCAACTACTATTACAACTGAAAATGTAATTCCTAATTTAAAAGAAGAAGCAGAAAGAGAAGAACTTACAAAAGACTTGATTGAGTCTTCTTATAAGTCTGTAAAACAACAACGTAGTAAAAAGAAACGTTGGACTAGTTTTATTTTCTTGATGATTAACCTTGCTGTTTTGGTAGGTATTTTTATCTATCAATTTAGTAATGAAGAACCTGTTTCTTTTGCTGATTTGTTATCATCAAAAATGAATTGGTGGTGGCTAATTATTGGCGTGTTGCTCTTTATGATTATCAATATATTAGACTCTGCTCGTATATCTTTGGCGATGAAAAAAGCAACTGGAAGATGGCGTCCATTTACTAGTTATAAATCAACTTTAACTTGTAGGTTTTATGACTCTATTACTCCGCTTGCGACAGGTGGTCAACCTTTCCAAATTTATTATTTAAGTAAACGAGGCTTAAATGCTAGTACAGCATCTAGTGTGCCTCTTGCTAAATATGTATATAGCCAAATTGCATTTATCCTTTATACTCTTGTTATTTTGCTTGTAACTATGTTCGGTGGTTATATTTTTGAACCTTGGCTTGTTACTATGGCTTGGATTGGTTTAGCATTAAACACTGTGTTGATAGTTTCTGTATTTTTGCTTTCTGTTAGTAAAAAGACTGCACCCAGAATAATGATTTGGTGCTTAAAATTAGGCTCAAAATTACGTTTAGTAAAAGATTATCGTGCTACTTTTAGACGTGTAATGCGTACTGTAAAAGAATATACAAGTACTTTTAAAATGTTTATGAAAAGTGGTTGGATGGCATTTTTCCAATTCTTGATTAGTCTTGTATATTTAACCGCTTGTTATACAGTTCCTTTTGTTGTTTATTGTATGTTCCACGATACTGCAACAATCCAAATTTGGTTTGAATTATTGATGTTACAAGTAATTTGTGATTTGGCTATAGGTTTTATTCCTTTGCCAGGAGGGGCTGGTACAGCAGAACTTTCTTTCGCTGTGCTATTTAGTGCCTACTTTACACAACAAGGTATTTTTGTATGGGCAATGCTGTTTTGGCGTGTATTTACTTATTATGGTTATCTTATTCAAGGTGCTTTATTGCTTCTCTATGACTTTGCAATCGGTAATCGAAAAATTGAACCTCTTTTACAACGTTTTAAAGATGAAGATAAAGCACGGGCAGAAAATTTGAATAAAGTTGTATTAAATTCTGAAAATGTAGGTGCAAGTGATTTAGGCAAGCAAGATACAAAAAATAAAAGGAGAAAATAGCAATGGAACAAGATTTTAGTGGTATGCCACCACGTACAGGCAAATCACGTAAATGGTATGTTTGGATGTTTATTGTATTGCTCGCTGCTTTGATTTTGTGGTCAATGGCGGGTGATAAAATTACAGGATTATTCAATAGTTTAATCGCAGGTCTTACTCCTATTATTATTGCTATGGTTATTTCGTTTTTATGTTTGCGACCAATGAATTTTATCGAAAATAAATTGATGAAAAATGCTTTTGCAGG
>JAGART010000015.1 GCA_017622115.1 Clostridia bacterium | reverse complement strand
TATTAGGCGGCGCATTAACCACAACATTTACAGCAAGTCAAGGATTATTGCTTATGCTCCCTAATATGTATAAAATCGCTGGCGAATTACTTCCTTGTGTATTTAATGTTGCTGCACGTAGTTTAGCAACCCACGCACTTTCAATCTTTGGTGACCATAGTGATGTAATGGCTTGTAGGCAAACAGGTTTTACTATGATTGCAAGTAAAAATGTACAAGAATGTTTTGATTTAGGAATTATTTCAATGATGACCACTCTTAAATCAAGTTTACCTGTAATGCACTTTTTTGACGGTTTTCGTACTTCTCACGAAATTAGCAAAATTAGCGTTCTTGAAGAACACGAAATCAAAAAACTTATTCCACAAGATAAAATTGATGAATTCCGCTTACGTGCATTAAATCCTAATTCGCCAAAACAATTTGGTACAGCGCAAAACCCTGATGTATTCTTTCAAAATCGTGAGGCTAGTGAACAATACTTTAATAATGTTGCAGATAAATTTAAGGAAGCGTGTGGTGAGTTTTATGCTCTTACAGGCAGACATTATGCCCCATTTACTTATTATGGTGCAAAAAATGCTGAAAATATTGTTGTTGCTATGTGTAGTGGAGCAGAAACAATTAAACAAGTGATTGATGAATACAATCGCACACACGACATAAAAACAGGTCTTGTCGTAGTTACTCTTTATCGCCCTTTTGATACAAAAGAATTTATAAAAGTTTTACCTAACTCTACTAAAATAATTACCGTACTTGACCGAACAAAGGAAGGTGGTGCTAGTGGCGAACCTTTATACCTTGATGTATGTGCAAGTTTAAGAGAATTTTTTGTAAACTTACCTGTTTTGGGTGGTCGCTATGGTTTAGGCGGAAAAGACTTTACCCCTGCTTGTGCTTATGCTGTATTAGAGAATATGGCAAGAGACCGCAAAAATCACTTTACTGTTGGAATTAATGATGATGTAACCAACACAAGTTTACGCATTCCTGAATTTGAATTACAATCTAATTGTACACAATGTTTATTTTATGGTTTAGGCAGTGATGGAACTGTAAGTGCAAATAAAAATAGCATTAAAATTATCGGTGATAACACAGACCTATATGCACAAGGTTACTTTGTATATGATAGTAAAAAAAGTGGAAGCGTTACTATATCGCATTTGCGTTTTGGGAAAACTCCTATCGAACAACCTTATGAAATTGAACAAGCAGACTTTTTGGCTTGCCATAATGCACGTTATATTGGCAAATACGACTTTTTACCTAAATTAAAAAACAATGGAACACTTCTTCTCAATACAGATTGGACTATTTCTCAACTTGAAGAAAAACTACCAGCAAACTTTAAACGAGAATTAGCAAATCGCAACATTAATCTTTATATTATTAATGCTCAAGAGATTGCGGAAGAACTTGGCTTGCGTGGTAAAATTAATACGATTATGCAGTCTGCATTCTTTAAACTTGCAAACATTATTCCATATAGCGAAGCAGTAAAAGATATGAAAATGGCGGCTAAAAAATCGTACAGCAAGGCTGGTGAAGCTGTTGTAGAACAAAACTATCGAGCAATCGAACTTGGTGGCGAAAAAGTTATCAAAGTTGAAATTCCACAAACTTGGGCAAATGCACAAAGCGAAATAACCACAACTTACACACACAATAAAAATAAGTTTGCTACTGAAATTATGCAACCTTTATCAAAACTACAAGGAGACAAACTTCCTGTAAGTGTATTTAGCCCAGATGGACACATTCCAACGGATACTGCTCGATTTGAAAAAAGAGGTGTTGCAACAGATATTCCTTGTTGGCTTAAAGAAAATTGTATTCAATGTAATATGTGTAGTTTTGTATGTCCACACGGAGCTATAAAACCTGTTTTAATAGATGAAGATGAAAAAGTACCAGAAGGTTTTGATACTATTCCTGCTACTGGCTACCCTAACAAAAAATTTAGACTTCAAATCAGCCCATTAGATTGCACTGGTTGTGGAAGTTGTGTTAATGTGTGCCCTGCTAGACAAAAAGCCCTTGTAATGCAAGATGGCGAAAGTCAAATAAAGGCACAAAGCGAAAATTACCACTTTGCAGATACACTTGAAACACCAGCACAAGATTTCAACAAATACACTGTAAAAGGAAGTCAATTTGCACCCACACACTTTCAATTTAGCGGTGCTTGTGCAGGCTGTGGTGAAACACCATATATAAAACTTGTAACGCAACTATACGGGGACAAAATGGTTATAGCAAATGCAACTGGCTGTACAAGTATCTATGGTGGTAGTTTCCCTAGTTGTCCTTATTCTGTTGATGCAAATGGTCGTGGACCTGCTTGGGCAAATAGTTTATTTGAAGACAATGCAGAATTTGGTTTAGGTATGCGAATTGCCCTAGATAATACACGTGCAAAATTAAGTTCACAATTAAATGAAATTGCACAAGCAGAGCCTAACTTGAAACCAGCAGTAACAGAATGGGAAAACGCAACACTAGACACAAGTATAAATGCTTCTAATAAACTTTGCACAAAACTAGAAGAATTAATTGATAGTGTTTCAAAAGATACAGCAGAAAAAATCAAACAAGTATTATCGCAAGCAAATGATTTAAATGAAAAAAGCGTTTGGATTATTGGCGGAGATGGCTGGGCTTATGATATAGGCTATGGCGGATTAGACCACGTTTTGGCTAGTGGACAAAATATTAATATTTTAGTTTTAGATAGTCAAGTTTATAGTAATACTGGCGGTCAAGCAAGTAAGGCTACCCCTGCTGGGGCTGTGGCTAAATTTGCAGATAATGGCAAAAAGACAAGTAAGAAAAATCTCGGTTTAATGGCTATGTCTTATCCTGATGTTTACGTAGCACAAATTGCTATGGGTGCAAATATTAACCAAGCATTAACCGCAATCAAAGAAGCGACCGAATACAATGGGGTTTCCCTAATTATCGCCTACTCTACTTGTATAAACCACGGAATAGATATGTCGCAAGGAATGTTAGTTATGCGTGAAGCAGTTCAGTCTGGCTATTGGCACTTGTTTAGATATAATCCAACAACAGGAAAGTTAAGTCTTGATAGTGGCGAACCGATTTTAGACTATATAG
>JAGART010000156.1 GCA_017622115.1 Clostridia bacterium | reverse complement strand
GTGATGCAATTTTTATTGATAGTAGTAGAGATTTAATAGATTTAGGGCAGTTGACAAGTATTGAGGGTAATGCTACTTTTAGAAAAAGTTTTATTAAAAGTTTAGGTAAATTAGAAAGGGTTGGTGGCAATTTAAGTTTGAGAGATAGTAAGGTAACTAATTTGGCTGACTTAACATATATTGGTAAAAATGCATTTTTTGAAAATAGTTTAATAACAAACTTTAATATGTTGAAATATGTGGGTGGTGATATTTATATAGAACCGCAACATATAAAAGATTGTATAAATGTAGATGTAAAAGGTGATGTCGTTTTGGGTATTGAAACTTATTCAATAAATGAATTAAAAGATAAAGCATCTAGTATTTTAGAGAAAAATAAAGAAATGCAAAAAATATAATAATTTAAGAGTGCGTGTATAACGTGCTTTTTTGTTTGTATTTTGTTTTTTAGTTAATAATAGTTTTTATGATAGTTCCTGTTATTATTTCTGCAAGTCTAGTTATTGTTTGTTTGGGGTTGATTTTAAACAAATTGAAAACTAGACCTATATTAAAAAAATTTATTAGACTTAATAAAAATAATGGACAAACCTTTTCTCAAAGTTTGTTTGTAATTTCAAATAACGAGTACACGATTGCATTTTTAAAAAATTTAAGTACAAGATTAATGTTTAAAGATAAAAGTCTTGATTTGCAAATGGGGGTAAATGACTTTTTTGTACGTTATTATGGTAATTTAGATTATCTTAAATTATATTATAAAAATCTAGTTGTTTCTATCTCGCAAACTCAAATTTTGTTTACTTGCTCAAAATCAACAGAAATAAACATAAAGTTTAAAAAGCCAGATTTTCAATATTTTATAAATTCTACTAAAAAGACAATTACAATAATTTCTCAATCTAAATTAATATTTACTTTTTTAGATTTTTTAAATTTTGAAATTGTACAAAGTAATACAAGCATTGAGATTAAATTGCTTGCAAAAGATAGTTGTATTCAGTTTAATCAAGAATTCTTTACACTAAATAAATTTGAATTATCAAAATTCAAAAGAAGATATTTTGGAAATTTTGATATTGCTAGTTGGGAATTTTTGCCAGATTTTCAAAGCAAAAAGCAAAATATACTTCAAACAAATTATCAAAAACAACTACTCAATGAAAAAGAAAAGCAAATTTTTATACCTAATAAAATTTATAATGAAATCGAAAGAATTTTGGGAACAATAGAAATTAAGAAAAACGATATATTGAGTTTAACAAAACTCGGTTTATCTAAACTAGTATTATTAAAAAAACAAAAAAATAAAATTATACTTTTAGATTTGCTTACTAATTTAAATTATGAGATAGTTTCAAATCAAAATATTTCTGTGCAAATCCAAAATATATGGCAAGAAGACTTTTTAGTGTTTAATTGTAATTGTGTTATTAATATTTTATTTATGCCTAAATATATTAATAACGAAATATTAAAGGAAAGTTTAATAATAGGTACTAATTCAACTTTTTTATGCACACTTGATACTTTTAGTATATTTGATAATTTAACTCGGTTGCTTTTGCACGGTGTTTATATAGATTTGCAAAAATTATTTTTAAAATTGAATACAGAATATTTGCCTAGTAATTTAAAATTAAGTTTAGCAAATAATTTATTGTTGTTTATGATTGTGTTCTCTCAAAAAAATTTAATAAATAATAAAACAATCAAACGATTTTTATTAGAAAATTTAATTTATGCTACAAAGAACTTGAATTACAAATCTATCAACTTTATTAAAAATATTATTCCTTTTATTCAAGATAAAGATTTATATAATAAATTATTAGAGTTAGTTTTAAATAATAATTTTACAAACAAAGATTATGAAGCATATTTTACAAATGTTTTAGGTATAAGGCTACAAGGGGAAAAGTTATTTATAAAACCTGCTAAAAATATTGAAGCAAGTTGTATTTTGTGGTTAAAAGGGCATTTGATAGAAATAAAAATAAATAAGAACTGGCAAATATTAAAGGTTGATAATCTTGCATTAAGCGGTATAGATAGTTTAAATTTAAATAACTTTGGCTTTAAAATCTCATTAATTTTTGAATAATTGCAATTTTTGTGAATTTATGATATAATAAAATGGGAGAAAAGTTATGGATTTATTTTCGCAAAATGCTTTAAAAAATGCACCATTGTATGAACGAATGAGACCTAGCAATTTAGATGAATTTGTAGGTCAAGAGCATATAGTAGGTAAAAATAGTTTGTTAAGACGTGCAATTCAAAGCGATATGCTGGGTAGTTGTATTTTTTTTGGCCCACCAGGGACGGGCAAAACAACTTTGGCAAATATTATTACTAAATCAACAGGTAGTAAGTTTGTTAAATTAAATGCTGTTTCTAGTGGTGTGGCTGATGCAAAAAAAGTAATTGATGAAGCTAGGAAAGATTTTCAATTTTTTGGTAAACGCACATATTTATTGTTAGATGAATGTCATAGATGGAATAAAGCACAAAGCGATAGTGTGTTAGCTGCGATTGAAGAAGGGTGTATTATATTTATCGGCTCAACAACAGAAAATCCTTATATGTCTATGACACCAGCGATTGTTTCTCGTTGCAGAATTTTTCAGTTTAAACCTTTATCTAATCAAAATATTATTTCAGCATTAGAACGTGCGGTAAATAATAGCGAAAAAGGTTTGGGCAAACTTAATGTACAACTAACAGATGAGGCGAAAAAGCATTATGCTTGGGCAAGTGCTGGCGATTTAAGATGTGCTTTGGGGGCTTTGGAATTAGCGGCAAAGACTACTCCTATAAATAAAGAGGGTAAAATAATTATCGATAAAACTGTTGCAGAGCAATCAATCCAAACAAAGGCTTTAAGTGTAGATGAAAATATTTTTTATGATATGTTGTCTGCTTTTTGTAAAAGTTTAAGAGGTAGTGATGCAGAAGCGGCTTTGTTTTGGGCAAATAGATTAATAGAAGCAGGCTGCGCCCCTTTAATAATTGCTAGGCGTTTGATGGCTCACGCAAGCGAAGATGTAGGTATGGCAGATAGTAATGCTTTGTTGCTTGCAACTTGTGCATTAGTTTCACTTAAAAATTTAGGTTTGCCAGAGGGAAATTTGGCATTAACACACGCCATAATTTATGTTTGTGAAGCACCAAAATCAAATAGTGTAGTTGTGGCTATGAATAAGGCGCAAGAAGATGCAAAAAATGCACGAAACGATGCAGTGCCAAGTCATCTTAAAAATCATTCAGACCACAAAAATACACCAAAGTATAAATATCCTCACGATTTCGGTGGTTACGTTTTTCAGCAATATATGCCAGATGAATTAGTTAATCAAGTGTATTATGTGCCAAGCGAAAATGGTAGGGAAAAGGGGTTTGTTCGTAAGAAAATTTGGAAAAAGTAATTTATTTAATTGTCAAATTTTACATTTTGTAGTATAATATTTTATCTTCAAATTTAAAGGAGAATGAATATGGAATTAAAGAAATTAGAGGCTCTTAAAGGAACTCAAACAGAAAAAAATTTGATGGAAGCATTTGCTGGTGAAAGCCAAGCCCGTAACAAATACGACTACTTTGCTTCTATCGCAAAAAAAGAAGGTTATGTGCAAATTGCAAATTACTTTACAGAAACAGCTTTAAATGAAAAAGAGCACGCAAAAATTTGGTTTAAATTATTCCACGGAATGGGCTCAACAGAACAATGCCTTGAATGGGCTGCTGCTGGTGAAAACTATGAGTGGGTAGATATGTATAAAAATTTTGCAGAAACTGCTCGTCAAGAAGGTTTTGAGGAAATCGCAAATCTTTTTGATGGTGTAGCCGCAATAGAAAAAATGCACGAACAACGTTTTCAAGAATTACTTGCAAACGTTAAAACAGGCGAAGTATTTGCTCGTGTAGATGAAATGGAATGGGTTTGTCTTAACTGTGGTAATCACTACTTTGGTAAAGAGCCACCAGAAGAATGTCCTGTTTGTCAACACCCAAAAGCATATTATGCTTTGCTTAAAAAAGACTATTAATATAAAAAATCCACGTAACTTTACGTGGATTTTTTATTGTTAAACAAAACCACGGATTTTTCCGTGGTTTATATTTTATATAGATGTATTAAGAGTTATTTGATGCAGACTTGAATGCTTTGATTTTTAAAGTACCATCTTCTGTGTATGACCTAATACTTAAATAATAATATCCAGCAGAAATATCTACATCCCATACTTCAAGATTTGATGTGTTATATTCTTCTGTATTTAAAACATTTCCACCACCACCAAAAGGTGACATTGTTATTGCATCAATAATAGCATCAGTACCATCGCTTTTTTTGTATGATATTGCAAATAAATCTTCAGCAGCGATATCTTCTGGGATATATAAAACAAATCTATATTCACGATCTACACTATCAGTAGTCTTTATTTCAACTTCTTGGTTCAAAGTTAAGGCAGTAAATACTTTTATCTTTGTATCGTAAGTATCTAATTCATAATTTGCTCCATCTGTACCTAAAACTTGAGGGGCAGAGTTGAGGTGTGTCAAGAAGCCATCTTCCCAATATAATTCACTATTTTTGTTATCTAATGACTTAAAGTCAAAGGCAAATGAAACATCTTCATAACCTTCAACAAGGCCATAGCTTCCTGTTCCTAATATAACATCATCTTTATCAAGAGTAATATTTAAAGGATTGTTTCCTCCAATTGTATAAATATAGTTGTATTGAAGTCTTAAAGTTCTTTTGTCAATTGTAATGTTTCTTGTTTTGGTCAATGCTTTGTGTTCGGTTGTTTCTGGTACTGAAACTTTCATTGTGTATTGTCCAGCATTAATAGGAGCTGTAGATGTGTAAGTTGAATCCGCAGCATCTTTAACTTTATACATAATTGTTGGAGTAGCAGTGCTATTAGTTGTTACTACTGGTGCAATCGCTGTACCGTCAAAAGTTTTGTAAGTTCTAGTAATGTCAAAAGAAGTGTCAAAAAGTGCACTTGTAAAAGTTTCAGAACTTGTTTCACCACAAACACAAGACAAATAGTAAGTGGTTTTTGTTGTAGTTCCGTTACCTTCTGAAGCTATAAAAGCATCATCTTCAATTTCTTGAAAGTCGTGATTTTCTTCTGTTGCTGTAATTTTTCCGTCACATTCAGTACAGATTTTCCAGTGTTTTGTAGTATCAGTTTCGTAAGTTAAACTTTCTTCGTGAGCGGCTTTGTCTAATTGTTCAGCACATTCATTTGTACAAGAGTGCCAGTGATGAGTTCCATCATAATCCCAAGATGATGATGGTTCGTGAGAATGTGTACAACCAGCAAGCATTATTGCACTAGGTGCAAGTATGCAGGTTGCTAATACAAATAAAGGTTTCTTTTTCATTAGAGTTTTACTCCTTAAAATAAAAATATTTATCTATACTTATAGATACTTTAATTATACCCTTTTAAAATTTTTTTGACAACTAATTAAACCATTGAATTAGATTATTTTTATAAATTTCCAAAATAAACTTTAAAATTTTAGTATTCTACTTTATTTTTTATACAAAACTAAAATATTATACGTAAAATTTGTAGTTTTTAACATTTATTATAAAAAATTTATAAAATTTTGCTGAACAATGTCAAATTTGTTTGCTAAAAAAAAATCTTTTGGTTATAATATAATTAAGATTTTAAAAAAAGAGGTATGTATGTCAAAAATAAAATCTAGCACTTTTAGTGCTTTTCAAGTTTTAGCTGTTATGATTTTTGCAGTTGTTTGTTGTTTGCCATTTACTATGGTTACTCCAAAAGCAGAAGCCGCAACTAATAATGTAACTATAAAAGTTGTAGCATTGTCATCCAATAGTTTTAGTTATGGTGGAGTATATGATTCTACTAAAATGAAGTTTGTTGTTCAATTTATTGATACTACTAGCGGTGCTTTGGTATTAGCTAAAACTTATAATTATAATAATATAACTTCAGATTTATCTGAAACTATTACAAATTTAGAGTCTGGAATGTATGTGGTTAATGTAATAGCTCCGACATTTATGAAAATGAATATAAAAATATCAAATACTACTCCACAATCTTATAATTATTCTATACTTACAACAAAAACTTTTACTCTTTCAAATACTGGTGCTCCAGTAATTGAAATAGGTGCAAATTATATCGATACAACTATTACAGATGACTCTTGGTTGACAGATTTTAATGTAGCAAATGCATAAAAATTAAACTACGCAAATTTAGCGTGGTTTTTTTGTTTAACAAATTTAAAAAAGTTGTATTTGTTGTGTATTAATTTTTAAAATTGCATACAATAAGCCCAAAGGGAGTTAGTATGTGGGAATTTGAAATAATTTGCGACAGGCAAAATAGTACATATATATCTACTATTCAAGAAAGGTTAAAGCCGATTTTGAATGAGGTTAATGGTGTTTTTGCTATTATGGCTGATGAAGAAAATGTGTATCTATCTTTGGGGTGTGAACAAAAAAAATCTCATATAGTTAAGGCAAATATTAGATTAGCAATAGCAGATATAATTTGCGAGAATTTAAAATTTGAGTTTTTAAATAATCATTTAGAATTCATTTGTGAAGATGAATCTTTTAAATTTGCATTAGCAAAAGTTTGTACTTATTTTGATAGTGAATTAGATAGGCAAATAGTTTTGCAATCGTTAGATTTAAAAACTAAAAAAATTAATTTAGATAGTTTTTTTTATTTTAAATTGTCTAGTTTAAAGCAAAAATGGCAAGAGTTATGTAATATCACAAATAAAAATTCTGTAACTATTTTAAGACAGCATAATTTTGCAGAATTATTAAAATTTTTGTTATCTAATATAGATAAAAAATGCCAAAGTGTAATTTTGGAAATGAAAGAAAAATGTTTAATTTATCACGATATAAATAAGGACTTTGATATAATTACAGCCATTGAACCACATAATAAAATAGAAGTTTTGGGAAAGTTAATAGAATTAAATCCTTATCTTATTAAAATTTATCCAGATAAAAAGAATGACGATACTATTTCGCTACTTCAAACAGTTTTTGATGATAGAGTTGTTTTAGCGTGATATAAATTATTTTTTATTCAATATTCAAAAACTTGACATTTTTCATTTTTTGTGATATTATATTTGCAATATCATAGTCGAGAGAAAGACAAGTAGCATATCCAACCGCTAAACAGAGAATTATGCCATAGGCTGGAAGCATATTAGTACTGGGGGATATTGTGAAACTACTTTCTTGCTGTGCGTTTTAAGTCTTTGCGTAAAAAAGATTAAAAGAGAGGCTAATTTTTTAGCAATAAAGGTGGAACCGCGGGGAAACTCGTCCTTTGTAATTGTGCAGAGGGCGAGTTTTTTCGTTCTCTAAAAAAGGAGATTATTATGGAAATTTTAATTAAAGATGGAAGTAAATTGCAAGTTGCCGATAATGCAAGTGTTTTAGAAATTGCAAAACAAATTAGTGAGGGGCTTGCTCGTAATGCAGTTGCAGGTAAAATCAATGGTCAAATGTGCCAACTTTCTCAAAAAGTGAATGCTGGTGATATGGTGGAAATCGTAACTTTAAAAGACCCAGAAGGTATGGAAGTTTTTCGCCATTCTTCTGCTCACGTTATGGCTTTGGCGGTTAAAAGACTTTACCCAGATACAAAATTAAGTATCGGTCCTGCGATTAAAGATGGATTTTATTATGATTTAGACTTTGCTAAACCTTTTGGTGTAGATGATTTACCAAAAATTGAAGAAGAAATGTCTAAAATTATTAAAGAAAAAATTCCTTTTGAAAGAATTGAAGTTAGTCGTGAAGAGGCAGAAAAAATCTTTACAGAGTTAAACGAACCTTATAAATTAGAGCTATTGCAAGATATTCCTGCTGGTGAATTGATTACAATCTATAAATTAGGTGAATTAACAGACCTCTGTCGTGGTCCACATTTGGAAGACATTTCTATTATTAAAGCATTCAAATTGCAAAATGTAACAGGTGCTTATTGGCGTGGAGATGAAAAGAACAAAATGCTTTCTCGTGTGTATGGTACTTCTTTCCCTAAAAAAAGTGAGTTAGATGATTACCTTGCTTTAATTGAAGAAGCAAAAAAACGAGACCACCGCAAATTAGGTAAAGAATTAGGCTTGTTCTTTATTAGTGAATATGCCCCGGGTATGCCTTTTTATATGCCAAAAGGTATGGTTTTAAAGAATGAATTAATAAAATACTGGCGAGAAATTCACAAAAAAGCAAATTATGTGGAAATTGAAACTCCAACATCTATGAGTCGTGAACTTTGGGAAGTTTCAGGACACTGGGGACACTACAAGCAAAATATGTACACTTTTAAAGCAGATGAAGATAAAGATTATGCTGTAAAACCTATGAACTGCCCAGGTTGTATGATTTATTATAAAGAAAATATGCATTCTTATAAAGACTTCCCTTTGAGAGTTGGGGAGTTGGGTAAAGTGCATCGTAGAGAAGCAAGCGGTACTTTGCACGGTTTGTTTAGAGTTCGTGCTTTTACACAAGATGACGCACATATCTTTATGCTTCCTAGTCAAATCGAAAGCGAAATTGCAAATGTTTTAAGTCTTGTTGAAGAAGCATACAAAGTATTTAATTTAAGTTACAAACTCGAATTAAGTACTATGCCAGAAGACCATATCGGTGATATTGAAGATTGGGAAAAAGTTGAAACTTCTCTTAAAAATGCTTTGCATAACTTAAATAAAGAATACACAATCAATGAGGGTGATGGTGCTTTCTATGGTCCTAAAATCGATATTCATATCGAAGATGCTTTGGGCAGAACTTGGCAATGTGGTACAATTCAACTTGATATGCAGTTGCCAAAACGTTTTGAATTAACTTACATTGATGCAGATGGTAGCAAAAAAGAGCCTGTTATGATTCACCGTGTTATTTATGGTTCTATCGACAGATTTTTGGGTATTATGATTGAAAACTTTGCTGGTGCTTTCCCATTATGGCTTGCCCCTGTTCAAGTTAAAATTATGAATATCACAGATAAACACGCAGACTATGCTAGAAACGTAAAAGAACAATTAGAAAAAGCAGGTATTCGTGCTGAATTTGATGACCGAAACGAAAAAGTAGGTTACAAAATCCGTGAAGCACAATTAGAAAAAGTACCTTATATGCTTGTTTTGGGTGATGATGAAATGGCTGAAAACAAAATTGCTGTACGCCACCGCAAATTAGGCGATTTGGGAAAAATGGATTTAGCAGACTTTATTGCTAACTTAAAAAATGAAATTGAAACAAAAGAAATCAAATAATTTTTAGTCATATAAATTAGAGCAGGGAAACTTGCTCTTTTTATTTTTTTATTAAAAATAGTAAGAAATTATTATGTAATATGAAAAACTAATTTAAGATTGTAATAATTTTAATTTTCAGTTAAAAGTATACGATTTGTTGTCCTGAAATATTGATTTATATAAATTTGTGTTATATAATTAAATAAAAAATAAGTTAAAACGCATTTTTAAGTAATAGGGAAACAAATTATTACTTAAATATTTATTATCCTAAATGTAATTATAATATATATTAGGGTATAAATATATACAAAATGTCTTTTGTAATATGTTTAAAATCAAAAAGTAAGCCTCACGTGGAGGGGTACGTTGGCGAAAGATGATTTTGAATGAGTTAAGTGCAAATTTATATAAAAATTTATTTATAATGAATTTTGGGGCTTGTTAAAATAGATTAATTTAATCCTTTACGAGAATGTTTCGTATTTTCGACAAATTTTGCAAAAGTACTAAAAATTGTTTGATTATTTAAAAAAAATTAGATATACTAAAAGTATAGAAAAAATAGGGGTGAAATATGTTAAAAATAAATAGCAAG
>JAGART010000155.1 GCA_017622115.1 Clostridia bacterium | reverse complement strand
TAGCATCATCTTTATATAAAGAATGCGCTAAATTTTTATATAACTTATATTTTGCGTAAACTTGCAAAATATTTTTTTGAAATTCAATAAGAGCAGGCATAGATTGCTGGTTTGATTTACGTATTTTTTCCAAACGAGCCAATTCACTAGCCTTACATTTGCGATAGTATTCATTCATATTGTCTTTTGTACTCCGATAAAAAAGTACTTTTATTATATCATAAATTGAATAATAATCAAGCAAAAAAACAAAAAAGCACAAAATATGCTTTTTCTTTTTTATTATTCAGGTTTTGCATTTTGTTGTGTTTTTGCTTCTTGTGTTTGTTTTTGAGTTAAACTTTCTGTTTGTTCTTCTGTTTTAGAAGATTTTGTTTCTTTATGTGCAGGCTTTGCAGTTTGTTTAACGGGAGTTTTAGCATTAGTTTTTTTAACACCCAAAAGATGACTTACCCCACTCATTTCATCTACTGGCAGACTGAAACAAATACCTTTTCCTTCTTCGCCCAAGCCACAATGTTTACAAATTTCACGCATAACTTTTTTACGAATAGTTTTACGAACCAAAATCATTACAACTTCTTTTTCAGGTTGAATACTAACACCAAGCACAGTATCATTTTCGTGAATACCATTTCCACGAGCATTAATAATAGTTGCTCCTTCTGCACCCGCATTTTTTGCGGCTTCCATAACATTATCGCTAAAACCACGAGCGACTACTGTAACTATTAAATTAAAATCTTGTTTTACAAACATTTATTCCACCACCTGTTTTGAAATAAAATAATTAAGAGATTCTCGACTAATACTACTTAAATCAATGGTAAAGGCTATACCAAAACTTTTTCCGTCTGGGCAAAGCAATAAATCTAGTGCTTGCAAAGTACGTGTTGCGTTTTTTGAACGAACGAAGCACGTTAACATAACACGTTGATTACGAGCAAGCCCCATAATATTATCCATAACACCCAAACGAGAAGTACCCTCAACAAAACTGGAAAGCCCCAGAGTTTCGTGTCCATTTTTTAATATTTGCAGAGCATAATCTACTTTTTTATTTTCCACAAAGCAAACCAACAATTTGTATGGAGATTTTTTCATTTTAGCCATAACGCACCCCCTTAATCAAACTCAACAATTTCAATACGTTTATTACCAACCATTTCTTCTGCTTCTTCTTTTTGCTTACGTTTATTAACAATTCCAACAATCAAGCCTAGTATTTGAATAGTTAACAATGGAGTAACGGCAATAAATGCTAATGTACCAAACCCAAACAACATAGTGCTTTCGCCAAGTGCTGTACAAGCCCCCATAAACAGAGGCAATACAAAGGTTGTTGCCATAGCACCAGTTGCCACCCCACCAGAATCAAATGCTATACCTGTAAATATTTTTGGCACTATAAAAGCCAACACAATAGCAATAATATAAGCAGGCACTAAAATATACCAAATAGAAATTTGGAATAACACACGCAAAGCACAAAGTCCAAGACTTAATGCAACACCTATACACATACTAAAAAAGATTGTTTTCTTTGAAATACGACCTTCTGTAATTTGTTCAACTTGTTGAGTTAAAACGTGTACAGCAGGTTCTGCTAAAACTATAACAAAACCAATCAGCACAGCGACAGGCACAAGCACCCAACTATAACCAGATGAAGCAAGACTAAAACCGATTTCATTACCCACAGGCAAGAACCCAACATTAACACCAGTAAAGAAAAGTGTAATACCAACAAAAACAAATAATATACCAATTAAGATTTTAAATAATTCTTGTTTTGGAAGTTTAAGAGCAAAGATTTGAAACACCATAAACACAGCCAAAATAGGCAATAACACAAGAGCCACTTGTCCCAAGTAGTGTGGCAAACTAGACACAAAACCCATAACAATAGCACCAAAATCTTGCGGTGTTTGAGTTATTGTTTCACTAGCTCCACTTAAAGTGCTCGGGTCTATAAACAATCCTAAAATCATAACGGCTAAAATAGGACCAGCACTACCTAGGGCAACTAAACCGAAACTTTCATCACCATTTTGCGATTTACTAGCACGCACAGCAGCAAGTCCCAACCCAAAAGCCATTAAAAATGGTACACTTATAGGTCCAGTAGTTACACTTCCAGAATCAAAAGACAAAGGCACAAATTCAGCATGCACAAAACACGCCAATACAAAAATTGCACCATAAGACACAGCCAAAATCACGTTTAGCGGAATTCTAAATGTTGTACGCAAAATTGCAAGCATCATAAACAAGCCTACACCTATTCCAACTACAGAAATAAACACCCATTGATTTATGCTTCCTATTTGTTGGGCTAAAACTGTTAAATCTGGTTCGGCAATTGTAATTATAACACCCATAATAAAGCCACTAATCAACATTAGCCACATTTTGCCCGATTTAGACAAATATCCACCAACGTGCTCACCTATCGGCAACATAGCAGTATCAGCACCATGAGTAAAAAGCGTCATTCCAAAAATCAAAAAGACACAAGAAAACAAAAACTGAACTATCATTTGCCAAGACATAGGCACAAGAGTAAAGGCTAACAGCAACACAATGCACATTATCGGCAATATAGACATAGCCGATTCTTTTAACTTATTTAACAATGCATTTCTCATAATTAACCCCTCCTCTTTTTGTACGCAAAAGTAGTCAAAGAAGAAAATTAATTCAAGACAAACAAAAACCGCTGACGCCCTTACGAACGTCAACGAATTACCCCTGCGCAACCCGTTTTTTCACTTTTATTATATGAACTATTTCGACCTATGTCAACTAAATTTAACATATTTTTTAAAAAATTTTTTTAAGTTAAAAAAAGTGAAAAAATTTACTAATTTTTAACCTATTTTAGAGCATACGTTCTATATATTTTGATATAAAAAACATACTCGTTTTGAGTATGTTTTATAATTAAAATAAATCTCTTTTCTTTAAAATAAATGTACACAACCAGGCCAAAGCGACACCCAACATAGCACCACCAGCCAAACTCAAAATTAAATTGATTATTCCAGAGTTTAACGGAGCAGAAATCATAGCGACTGGATAGAATAAAATTCCAACTAAAAATGAGCCGATTATAGACAACCATAATTTTTGTTTAAAGAATACAGCAACTGCAATATACAAAGGCACAAAAATACCCATTAAACAAATTTTAGAGAGCAAGCACGCAAAAACATTTAGTACATTAGCATCACCTAATGAAAAAGACATACCTGTTAATAAGCCAGCAAGCAACGCACCAAAAACATATGCAATAATCATACTTGCACCACTTATTAAACCAATTATACTTTTTGAAATTACATAATCAACTTTGTGTGAGTGGACAGTAAAGATACTTTTATTATAACCACTACTATAATCGTGTGAAACAAAAATTGAAATCATAATAGCAACAAAAATAAACACCATATTGATATTACACATCATAGCCAAATCCATAAGTCCCGCC
>JAGART010000154.1 GCA_017622115.1 Clostridia bacterium | reverse complement strand
TTGGGTTTGGCATAAGACCTTTTGGACCTAAAATTTTAGCTACTCTACCTACAACACCCATCATATCAGGAGTTGTAATACAAACGTCAAAGTCTAACCAGCCTTGACCAGCGATTTTGGCAACGATTTCTTCAGCGCCAACGTAATCAGCGCCTGCTTTTGTTGCTTCATCTGCTTTATCGCCTTTTGCGATTACAAGTACACGCAACTTTTTACCTGTACCAGCAGGTAAAACTACTGTACCACGAACTTGTTGGTCTGCTTTTGTTCCATCAACACCGAGTTTGATGTGAAGTTCTACAGTTTCATCAAATTTTGCTGTTGCAGTTTTGATTGCTAAATCAATAGCTTCACTTGGAGTGTAGAGTTTTGCACTGTCAACGAGTGCCAATGCTTGTGCGTATTTTTTACCTTTCATAATAAACCTCCACTAACTGCGACTAGGCAGTTTGCTCCTCATCATCAACAACAGTAATACCCATACTACGTGCTGTACCAGCATTCATAGTCATAGCAGCTTCAACAGAAGCAGCATTTAAGTCAGGCATTTTAGTTTCTGCAATTTGACGAACTTGTGATTTTTTAATTTGACCAACGCTAATTTTTGGGGCTTTAGCACTACCCTTTTCAACACCGATTGCTTTTTTAATCAATACGGCAGCAGGCGGAGTTTTGTAAACGATATCAAAACTACGGTCTGCATAAATTTTGATGATTACTGGAATAATCATACCCACTTGGCTAGATGTAGCATCGTTGAATTGCTTAATAAAAGCACCGATATTTACACCGTGAGGACCAAGTGCACCACCAAGTTGTTGACCAGCTGTTGCCTTACCAGCAGGCAATTGAGCTTTAACAACGGCAACTGGTTTTCTTTCTGCCATAATAAAATCCTCCAATGTGGTACAAGCGAACATAGCCATAAAAGATTTAACTACATTCTCCCACGAATATTTGAACGTTTAACAAACGTACAAATCAAAATAATATTGTGCTTAACGTCCGTAGGCGAGCTACGCTTTTAAACTCAAAGCATTTGCTAATTTAGAGCAAAGTACGTTAAGCACCTTAAAAGCGTAAACTATAATTTAGCGACTTGTGAATAAGAAAGTTCGAGCGGAGTTTCACGACCAAACATACTAACCGTAACACTACAACGTTGATTTTCTGCATCTACTTTTGTCACTTTACAAACACTATCACGCAAAGCACCACTTAAAATACGCACTTCATCACCTATTTCAAGAGTAAAGTCAACTTTAACTTTTTCTAGGTGCATTTTGCGAATTTCTTCGTCAGTTAAAGGTAAAGGTCTACCTTTTGGACCAACAAAACCAGTGATACCACGAGTATGAGTGATTGTGTGCCAAATGTCATCACCATAAATCATTTTGATAAAAATGTAGCAAGGCATAGACTTACGATTTACAATCTTGCGTTTGCCATCATTTTCTTCAATAACATCTTCTGTTGGAATGACAATTTCAAAAATTCTATTTTGCAAGTTTCCGTTTTCAACGACTTGCTCTAAATTTTGTTTTGCAACTGCTTCATAGCCAGAAAAAGTGTGCAAAACGTACCATTTTGGTTCAGTACTCATAAAATTTGCCATTTTAATACCTCACTATACCAAAGGATTTCCTGTAAACAAGTTGTAGAGCAAAGAACACAAGAAGTCAAAAGCGAACAAAGCAACAGCAAAGAAAAGAACAACAGCTAAAACAACACCAGTTTTCTTAACTACTTGTTTAAAAGTAGGCCAAGAAACTTTTTTAAGTTCACTTGTAGTGTCTTTTACTTTTTTGCCAAGACCACGTTTTTCTTTTTTGTCTTTGGCTTTTTTGTTTTTAGCCTTTAATTTTTCTTTTTCATCTTTTTTAGATTTTTCTTCTTTGCTTGTTTCTGTTGATTTAGAATCAGCCACAGTTTCATCAACGATAATTTCATCAGCAGAAGCTTGAGCAAGTTTTGCTTCTTCTGCTTCTGCCTCTTGCTTTAATTTTTCTTCTTTCGCTGCTTCACGGGCTTTTCTTTTTTCTTCTTCTTGCAAAGCGGCTTCCGCATTTTGATGCTCAATCATTTTGTTTTGAGCAATAAGTGCTTTGATATTCTTTGCACTAGAATTGTTACTAGTCCCATTTTTTTTGGACTTTGATTTAGATTTTGCCATTTTGCCTCCTGACAATAGTTAAAAAATAATTACTTGCTTTCTTTGTGTACTGTGTGTTTTTTGCAGAAAGGACAGTACATACTGATTTCCATACGGTCAGGGTCGTTTTTCTTGTTCTTTTCAGAAGTGTGAGTATATCTCTTACATTCTGTACAAGCTAATTTAATGTTTACGCGCATAATAGTAACCTCATTTATCTAATTTTAATAAAAAACTACACTACTTAAAGGCAGTGTGTCTAGTAGTATAGCACAAGATTTGGAAAAAATCAAGAGTTTTTTGACAAAAAAAGAGCGGTTTTATCCTCTCTTTTACTTATTAATCCCAAAATTTACAAATAACTTGATATGATAAAGCGTTCACTCCTATTAACATAGCAGAAATGCCTAGACCGCCCAATACAATATTTTCATTAACAAAAACACCAGCAAGAGCACCCAAAGCGATCAAACTAACGGAACTAATTGTAACTTTATCAGAATTAGCAAACTCATTTAATTTTTTTACTACAACTTCATTCATTTTTTATATATCCTTTTTACAAGGACAATATAACATATATATTAATATTTGTCAATTTATATTAAAAATAAAATAGGATTGTTTAAAAATCCTATTCTATAAATTAATCATTATCAATAGTAATATTTACTTTATCACCAGTAGAAAGTACTTTTGTGCCTGACACAAATTCACTTATATCTGTTTTCAATACATTATCAGCCCATTTAGTGTCTTTTTCTGATTGATTTTCTAACTCAATATTGATTTCTGCAATACTTTCAATAGTTCCGCTAGAAGCAGTAGTAAACTCTAAAATTCTTATATTATGACAATCTGCTGGGATGTATTTGTGAATAAATGATTCACTTGATACAAAATCATTACCATCAACATAAGAACTATTTTGACCTATAAAGTTTACTTTAATTGAATCACCTGCATTAAAGAAGCCTTCACAAGTTTCAACAACCAAAGGTACACCAACATTTGGACAATCATTTGGTGTATGTGTAGCAAGTACTTGTGCAACTGAATCAGTAGCAATACCTTGTGGTATTTCAAATTTGCTTTCACCTCTAAATGTGTGATAACCACCTCTAATGTACATACCTGCATAAGTACCATTAAATGTACAATTTAAGTAATTGATTTCTGCATCATTTATATTTTTACCTTGAACAAATGCACCTGCTTTTGTACCTGTAAATGTTGCTTTTGTAATCCAACTATCTTTATAAATAGAAGCATTCTTTTCAATTAACAAACCGTAATCTCCACCAGCGAAGTCAAATGATTGATAAACCCATACTGAAGATTCTCCCTCTCTTGCAATTGAAGGATATGAATTAGACAAATTTATGCAAACTTTTGCATTTTTTTCTACGATTAAACTCTCAAAGTAATGCGGTTTACGTGTTTCTCTATATTCATCTATACCAACACCAGCCAAATTCAAAGAGAAGCAGAAACCTTTAGTATTTGCGGTTGTACCAGTAGTTGTAAAAATAATACTATGTCTGTCATCTGGGTCTGTAAGTTCATAACCTTTATAAAGGTCAGAAGTTTCTGTATAGTATGTGATAATTAACTCGTTATAACGACCTCTGTAAACATCATCAACAGGAATAACCAAGTCTTTTGTCAATGTAACATTTATGCCATCAATAAACCAAATTTTGTCGGCATATTTTACAGCATAGTGTAAAGCATCTTCGTTAAGCACTTTTGCAATAATCTCACAGCCATAACCAGCTTTACGTAAATACTCGCCACCCTCAAATACAATATCAAGAGTCATATCTTGTTGATTGTAAAGTCCAGTAATCGTTACATTTTCTCCTAAAATGAACTTATTACATTGAGTAGTACTTGTAACAATATTTTC
>JAGART010000153.1 GCA_017622115.1 Clostridia bacterium | reverse complement strand
TTTGATGAATATGATGATGACTATGATGACGATTATGATGATGACGACTACGATGATGATGAAGATGAAGAAGATAACAAAAAGTCTAAAAAGAAAAAGAAATAATAATAAAACTACTCTTTTTAAAAGAGTAGTTTTTTAATAAAAGTTTTTATTTTCCTTTTTTGCATTTTCATCAAATATTTGTACTATCATAGTATCAAAATATATTGATTCTACAAAATCTCTTGCTTGAAAATGAGTGTTGCTAAATTCTTTTAAATGCGAAAAATGCTTATTTAAAAATATAGGCATCGGTTCATCAATTTCATTACAAATTTCTTTTACGTATTCTTCTATATTTTTTTCATTAAAATTTTGTGGAGCAAGTACGTAACTTTTTACTATTTTTTCATCTTGAATAATTTTTAACCAAACTTTCATATTAATTGTCCTTAAAATTAGTTTTATTTATTTTATCAAAAAATAAAAAAAAGTACAATTATATTAAATTAATTTGTCAAAATATTTTTTTTGTTGTAAACTATATGTATTAAATTTAAAGTAGGTAACTTATGGAAAAAGTTTCGTTAATTAAATGTGATGATTATATTCAAGAAAATGTTGATAATGCTGTTAGACAAGCGATAAATAATTTAGGCGGGATTGAAGCATTTGTAAAGGCAGGGCAAGTAGTTGTTTTAAAGGCAAATCTTGTTATGAAATGTAATGTTGAAAAGGCGGCTACAACACACCCAAGTATTGTTGAGGCAATAGGTAAAATGTGTTTGGAAGCTGGTGCAAGTAAGGTAATAATTGCTGATAGTGCTGGTGGGCCATTCACAGAAGGGTATATGGGTGGCATATATAAGGCTTGCGGAATGAAAGAAATTGCTGATAAAAACGGATTTTTGCTGAATGATAATTTTAATAGTTTTGAAGCACATTTGCCAACAGCAAAAGTAGGTAAAAAGTTTTTGGTGTTAGATTGTTTGCAACAAGCAGATGTTATAATAAATGTTACTAAACTTAAAACTCACTCTTTTACTGGTATTACAAATGCTATAAAAAATATGTTTGGTGCAATTCCGGGGCTTACAAAAGTAGAGATGCACGGTCAATTTCGTACGCTTGATGTTTTTGGCGATTTCTTGTTTGATATTCAAGACTATTTCAAAGACAAATTAGTGTTACACTTGACTGATGCTGTTATAGGTATGGAAGGTGCTGGTCCATCTAACGGAACACCTAGAAAAATAGGTGCTATAATTGCTGGTAGTAATTGCGTGGCTGTTGATGTCGTAGGTGCAAAACTTATGAATTTAGAGCCACTTTCAATGCCTAATATCGAAACAGGTATAAATAGAGGCTATTTAGATAATGAAGCAAATATAGAAGTTTTGGGCGATAATATAAATGAACTTGTGGTAAAAGACTACAAAACTGTTATGCCAAATAACTATAAGCCTTTTGCAACTGTTGTGCCTCAATGGTTGCAACCTGTTGTGCATAAGTTAACAACTCAAAGACCAACAGTTAATCGCAAAAAATGCAAAGGCTGTAAAAAATGTTTTGAGCATTGTCCTGTACAAGCAATTACTATGACACCAACAAAAAAAGGTGGCATAGGCAAAGCAAAGTTTGATTATAATAAGTGTATTCGTTGTTATTGCTGTCAAGAACTTTGTCCTTTTGGCCTTGTAAAAATAAAATCGGGAATAGTTTACAAAATTTTACACGTGGGCAGTCGTAAAAAGATTAAAAAGTAAGTTAAAAATAGTGCAATTTCTTGACTTTTAAACGAATTTATAATATAATAAGTGCCTATAATTAAGGTTACTTAATTACAACTTTTCATAAGGAGCAATTAAAAAAATGGAAAAACAAGTAGTAGTTACTGCAGAAGGTCTTAAACAATTACAAGACCGTTTAGAATATTTGATTAAAGAAAAACGTCCTGAATGTACTGAAAAAATCGGTGTCGCACGTAGTTATGGTGATTTAAGTGAAAACAGTGAATACGTTGCTGCTCGTGAAGAACAAGCACAAGTTGAATCTGAAATCCTTGAAATCGAAGAAAAATTACGTAATATTAAAGTAATAGATGAAAAAGATATTGATACAAGTCAAATTAGTTTGGGTTGTACTGTTAAAATTTATGACCTTAAATTTGATGAAGAATTAATCTACAAAGTTGTAGGTAGTACAGAATCAGACCCTGTAAAAGGTTTGTTAAGTAATGAAAGCCCTGCTGGTAAAGCATTGATGGGTGCAAAAGTTGGCGATATCGTAACTTATAAATCAAATATCGGTGATATCCAAATGAAAGTTTTGGAAATCAAAGCATAACAAAAAAGTTAAATGTTTTTGAAATTATTGAAAAGATGTTTTATCATAAATTTGATAAGCATCTTTTTTATTTAAAAAATAACAAATTTAAAATATTTGTGTTATAATGTCATAGGAGGGTGCTTATGATTATTTATGTTACAGGCAAGTCAGGGAGTGGAAAATCTACATTTTCAAAGCTACTTGCAAAAGAATTAAACTATAAATATATTGATGTTGATTATATCAGTCATAAAGTTTATGAATATCCAGAGATTATGGATAAGATATATCAATTATTTGGAACAGATATAAATAACGAATTCGGTGAATTTGATAGAAAAAAACTAGGACAAATAATTTTTAGTGAAAGACATTCAAAAAGAGTTAAAATCTTTAATGAATTAACTTGGGAATGTATAAAAAAGATGTTAGATGATGAGATTATAGGTAACTGTGTTGTAGATTGGATTTTGTTACCACAATCAAAGTATTGGATTAACAGCGCATTAAGAATTCTTATTAAATCACAAGATGATGATTTGAGATTAAAAAAATTAATATCAAGAGATAATATAACTGATGAATACGCAAAATTAAGAGATAAGGCAAGTATTACTTATAATGAGAACGAATTCGACTTTGTATTTACAAATGATTATAGTGAAGAAAAATTAAAAGATAATTTAGCAAGTGTTGTAAATCACTTAAATTCAGCAATCACTTTAACTGTTTTAGGAACTCAAAGCCCTTATGCAAAAGAAAATAGTGCGTGTCCTTCATTTTTATTGAGTGATAAACAAAATAATTTATTATTGGATTGTGGTAGTGGTTCTCATAGATTTTTTGATATGAATAAAATTAATAATTTAGGAATTGTTATATCGCATTTTCATAGAGACCATTATAACGATTTGTATAATTATATGTATTCTTCTTTTGTTATGAAAAATCATAATAAACTTAAAAGTCCAATTAATATATATCTTCCGTCTCAACCAATACATATTTTTGAAGATATCAAAAATGAAAAAAACACATTTTCGAATTTAGTTGCTATTGAGGAAGATAAAAAATATAGATTTGGTTGTTATGAAATAGAATTTTTGAGAACTATCCACTCTGAAAATGTTTTAAGTTATGCTATCAAAGTTAAAGTGAAAAATAAAGTAATTGTTTATAGTGGTGATTGTTCATATAAAAGTAAACAAGAAATGGTTAAATTTGCACAAAATGCAGATGTGTTAATTTGTGAATCAAGTTTACTTGTTTCGTATGGATTTCCAAAGGAATGCAATCATTTAACTGCTTTGCAGGCTGGTGAAATTGCAAAAGAAGCAAATGTCAAAAAATTAATTTTAAATCATTTTTGGCCTGAAGAAGATGCAGAAAATTACTATAAAGAAGCCAAACAAGTTTTTAACAACGTATTTATAGCAAAAGAAAAAGATAAATATTTAATTTAAGGTGTTATTATGAAAGTAGGTTTTTATGCAGGAAGTTTTGACCCATTTACAATTGGTCATTTGCATATTGTAAAAGTTGCAAGTAGAATTTTTGATAAAGTTATAGTAGGTATTGGAGTTAATTCTGAAAAAGCAAGACGATTTGATAAAACGGAAATGAAAGAAGCAGTTGAAAAACTTTTAAAATCGGAAAATTTAAATAATTTTGAAGTTATTTTATTTGAGGGGTTGACAGCAGATGTCGCTATTGAATATGGTGCTGATTTTTTAATTCGTGGTGTTAGAAATGGTGTTGACTACGATTTTGAAGAAAATTTAGCACTCATAAATGAAGAAATTTCTGGCATTGATACAATTTATATTCGTGCTGGGGAATATGGGGCTATATCTTCAAGTATGGTTTTTGAGTTATTAAAATGCAATAAAGATGTAAGCAAGTATGTGCCTAAATATGTAATTGATATGATTGATAAATAGTTTTTTAATTTTGATATATAGTTAGTTAAAAATTTAGAAATCAAAGAATAACAAAAAAAGAACGGATAATTTAGTCCGTTCTTTTTTTTTGTTATTCTTCGTTTGCAAGTTTTTGTAATTTTTTACGAAGAAGCAAACTATCTTGTTTTGATTTTTCAAGTAGTTCATCAGCAAGTTCTGGGTTCTTTTTATAGAGGTTTGCAAATCTGCGTTGTTTTTTTGCAAATTCT
>JAGART010000152.1 GCA_017622115.1 Clostridia bacterium | reverse complement strand
GGTACAAGGTGGTTTGAAAAAAATTGAATGGGGTAGTCAAATAAGAAGTTATGTTTTTTGCCCTTATACAATGGTAAAAGACCACCGCACAGATTATGAAACTAGTAATGTTGATGCTGTAATGAATGGAGATTTGCAAGATTTTATTTTAGAATACTTAAAGAAAAGTGTTTAAAAGGTAATTGTTTATGACTTATTTACAAAAAATGCTTAAAAAAGTTGAAGCGATAAGAAAAAAATCAATAGTAAATATTTTAGCAATAGAATCTAGTTGTGATGAAACTAGTGTTGCTGTTGTGCAAAATGGACGCAAAGTTTTAAGTAATATTATTTCTTCACAAATAGAAATTCATCGTCATTTTGGCGGTGTAGTGCCAGAAGTCGCTAGTAGAAATCATATTTTAAATATTATTCCGTTGGTTGAGCAAGCCCTTACTAGTGCTAATTTGACTTATGATGATATTGATTGTATTGGTGTAACACAAGGTGCAGGATTAGTCGGTGCGTTGCTTGTGGGGTTGACCACTGCAAAAGCATTAAGTTATGCTTTGAATAAACCACTTATTGCGGTTAATCATATAAAAGGACATATTGCTGCAAATTATTTGGCTTTTCCTGATTTAGTGCCACCTTTTATGTGTCTAATTACAAGTGGTGGGCATACTGCAATAGTAAAAGTTGATGATTACAACACTTTAACAAAAATCGGCTCTACACAAGATGATGCAATAGGTGAGGCTTTTGATAAAGTTGCTCGTATATTAGGATTAGAGTATCCTGGTGGAGCAAAAATTGATAAAATTTCGCAAAATGTAGAACCAACTATAAAATTCACGCATCAAGATAGTTTGTTAAATTCTTATGATATTAGTTATAGTGGTTTAAAAACTGCTGTAATAAATTATGTTCATAAATTAGAGCAGAATTCTCAATTTGTAGATGTGCCTCAAATCGCTGCATCTTTTCAACATCAAGCGGTAACTATGATTGCTGAAAAAACAGTACGTGCGTGTGTTGAATTTGGACAAAATAAATTAGTTTTGGCGGGGGGCGTAGCAGCAAATTCATATTTGCGTAAAACTTTAACTAATATGTGTAAAGAAAAGGAAATAAAACTATATTTCCCACCTATGGAATTTTGTACAGATAACGCAGCAATGATTGGTTCTGTTGCTTATTATCAAATGCTAAAAGAACCGCCTGCGGATTTGGATATTTCAGCATTAGCAAGTATCGAAATAAAATAATTTTACGTTAGGAGAAAACTATGGGTAATTCTAAATATTTAGATTCTTTATCTAATGAAGAATACAAAGGTTTATGTAAAAAATTATGGGAAATTCAAAATCATAAGTGTTTTATTTGTGAAAATGAAATTGATATTGATTTGCATAAAGTTAATATAGACCATATCAAGCCTTTGGCTAATAAAGGTAAAGATGATGAAAGTAATTTTGCAGTAACACACGAGCATTGTAACAAGTCAAAACAAGATGCTGATTTAGAAGTTGCAAAACGTATCTTAAAATTAGAAAATATTATAAATTTAGCAGAAAACAATAATGAAACAGCATCTTTAAAGCATATCCTTCAATTTTATGAGGGTTCTAAATTTAACTTTAAATATAAAATTGAAGATGATTTATTAATATATTCTTTTGACGAAATAGGTCTTACTACTTTGCAAAAATCAAAAATATATATTGATACATTGTCAGGCGAAAAAACTGCATTTATCGAAGTTCCTATCGAATACTTGTTTCATGATGATGATTTAAATCCAAGAGGGTTAAATAGTTCTGTAAACTTACTTATAAAAGAGTTTTACAAACCAAATCCTCAATTACAAATAAGTTTAGCACGAATTGATGATAATAAAATTAAAATTTTTGATGGTCAACATAAGAGCGTTGCTCAAATAATGTTGGGTGTAAGGAAAATTATAGTTAGGTTGTTTATTGATTCAAATTTTGATAGATTAATGACAACAAACCTTAATGCAGGAAAACAACTAAAACAAATTGCTTTCGATAAATCTATTGTAAGACAATTACATAATTCGCTGTATTCTAGTATTATTCAAAGATATCGTGAAGAAAATGGATTAAGTAGTGATGACTTGTCTTTTTCTGAACAAAAATTAGTAGATTATTTTAAAGGCGAAAAAAGTAATGTAAAGTTATATATAATTAATAGTCAAAAGAATGCTATAACTATTACTAATGAAAATAAATTACAATCGTTTATTAATTTTGAGGGTAGAAGTAGTGAATTGCCTTTATCATATAGTACTTTTGAAAAAACTTTTCTTTCACGATTTGTAAATGCAAAAACTATTCTAAAAACTCCATTAGACTTTAAAGCAGATGAGGGATTAAACCCAAGAATTTTAGAAAAAGAGCAAGCAATTAGGTTGTGCAATATTATAGCAGAAGAACTTTTGATTGATAAGTATGATGATAATATAGGTACTTTTAGAATTGAAAATAGCATTGTTGCAGGTAAAGGTGATATTATTCCAGATAAACACCTTATCGCTTATAGATTATTTAAAGAAGAAATTATGTATAACTGGCTAAAATATGTAGAATTGTTGATTAACTATCATTTTGCGTATGCTGGTGTTATGTATAATAGAGAAAATCTTTTACAACAAAAATTTTCAGAAGCCTTATGGGAAAATATTCGTACGTTTATTGTTAATCTTGCTAATATGCCTATATGGAGAGATAGGTCTATGTCTGCTACTGTATTTGGTGGTAAAAATAATTATGAATTTTGGAATACTGTATTTACGACTGGCAAAACTCCTGATGGTACACCTGTTTTGGTTAAGCCTATCAATATTAACGAAATGATAAATAGATATTAAATAATACTTTTGTGAAAATAAAAAAAGGCATAATGCCTTTTTTATTTTTGTGTAAGACTTAATTCATAGTCGTTTTCGTTTGTTATATGTTTATCAATTTTTGTTTTAAAATC
>JAGART010000014.1 GCA_017622115.1 Clostridia bacterium | reverse complement strand
TTTAGTTTGTTTTGTTCTGCTATGATTAAGTTCATTATTTTTTCGCCTGAAGTAGTTAATTTTAAGCGAACATATTCGTAGTCTTGTTCGTTTTGCTGTTTATGTGTCTTTGTATTTATTAAATCTAGGCGAACTAGATGTTTTAAACTTGCATTAAGTTTGATTTCTTCATATATGTTGTTGTTTGTAAAAGGTTCAATTCTCATAGGTTGATTGTATATAGTTTCTGCTACATAAATGTCTTTTAAAATTCGCTTTTCTGTTGGATTTAATATATTTAACTTTTGATATATTGCTTGTTTGTACATTTTGCGTACTTGCATTAATACATCTTTGCGTTTAATGTAAAAGCAGGGAAATATATGTAAGTCGTAGGCAATTTCGCCATTTTCAAGTTTTTTCTTTTTATAGCCACTATAATTTGATATTCCTACAACATCATTTGTAACCAAATAATCTAGCATTTCACTTATTTTTGATGCAGATTTTATGCCTTCTTGCTTGTACATCTTTTTTATAGGTCCATAAATATCTTTTTTTAAACAAGGTATGTTATGGCTTGTTTTTTCAAAAATTTTAAATAAAATTAAGTTAGAAAGTTCGTTTAAATCTAATTCTATATTTTTATCTTTTGTGTTCATAAAGTTTCTCCATTTGTAGCCTTAAAAATTTAGCACAAAACATTAATTTTGTCAAGTGCTGAAAATTTGCAAAATTTAGTTGTTATTTTGACTAAAATTAGGTATAATAAAACAAAAAGATTTGGAGGAAATTATGAAAACACAAGCTGATTCAATTATTCCAGAAATTGAAAAAAATGATAGTAACCCGCAAAAAAATGCACGTAAGTTGCAAAAACCGCTCACTTTGTCACAAAAAAACAACCCAATAGGCAAGGCTTTTGCTGAATTAGGTGATAATGTTGCCACAGAAGAAAAACAAGCATTTAGAGCATTTTTCTTTAAAGGTTATGATGATTATGACATTTATGTTAGAGTTTGGGACGATGTAACAGAACCAAAAGCGGTTATTTTAATTGCTCACGGAATGGTTGAGCACGGTTTAAGATATGACGAGTTTGCTAGATTTTTAAATAAAAATGGTTATATCGTGGTCGTTCCAGATTGTCGTGGACACGGTAGGACAGCAGGTGCGCCAGACCAAGTAGGCGTTTATGATGGCGATATATTTAATGATACAGTAAGAGATAATATAAAGTTGGCAGATATGCTACGTGGGTATTATGATTTGCCACTTGTTGCTATGGGGCATAGTTACGGTAGTTTTATTACTCAAAACTTTATTCAAAATTACCACAATCATTCTGCGGTCGTGTTGATAGGTTCTGCTTGCTTTAAGGGTAGATTAGACCATAAATTAGGTAAAATTGTTGCAGATATAACTGCCACTTGCAAAGGTAAAAGTGCCCCAGCAAATATGCTTTATAATATGACCTTTGGGGCTTATGCTAAAAGTGTTCCAGATGGAAACTGGCTAACTCACGATACTGAAATTGTAAAAGAATACGATTTAGACCCTTATTGCGGAAAAATTTGTTCTGCTCAATTTTATCGCTCGTTTTTTGGTGGATTAAAAAGATTGTATCGTCCAGCAGGTTTAAATATGATTGATAAAGAAGTACCTGTATTGATTACTTCGGGGAAATTAGACCCAGTAGCAGGCAAAAAACACAAAATGTTGGATAAATTAGCACCATTGTATAAAAAGAAAGGCATCAAAGATGTTACTTATAAATTATGGGATAATGGGTTACACGAGATTTTAAATGAAACCTTCAAACAAGATGTCTTTCAATATATTTTAGATTGGCTAAATCAAAAATTAGCAAAATAAAAAAACAGGCAATTTAGCCTGTTTTTTTGATACTATGCAAGTACCTTTAAGTCTTTTGTCAAAATAATTGTTACAAGGTCGATAACATAGAAGATTGGAGCCAAGATGATGTTTAAAATCAAGCCCAACCAGTTACCTCTCATAGCACGTGTAACAATACCGAGTACAATGTTTGTAACAGGAAAAATAGCTAAAATAAGGCTAATAATCCAACTCAAACCAAAGTATGCTTTTTGTTTTGATGCCATAAAGAACTCCTTTATACAAATTTGGAAGTGTTATAGTAGTTTACACACTTCAAATATGCTTTTGCATATCAAGTGTATTATAGCATTATTTTATGTTATTGTCGAATAAATTATACTAATTTCTCAAAAATGTATAAAATTTTTTAAAATTAAAATAAAAATAGCCATTTTTGGCTATTTTTTTATATATTACCTGTATTTCCATTTGTACCATTGTTATTAGGTTTAGGCGGAGTGCCATAAGGATTGAATGGTTGATTTGGTTGTCCCATAGGTCTAGGGGCGTTCGGTTGTTGAGGATTGTTAAAAGGTGGTTGTTGCGGGAAACCAGCAGGGCGAGGTGGTTGAGTATAATTAGGTTGTTGCATTGGTCTTGTAAATGGTGTTACAGGCGGTCTGTTTTGAGGTTGCATAGGTTGAGTAGGGCGAGGTTGAGCAAATGGATTAGGTTGTGTTTGCGTAGGTTGAGTCGGTCTTGCAAACGGATTTTGCTGTTGCATTGGTCTTGGTGCTTGCTGTGTCGGTTGTATTGGTCGTTGTGGTTGATTAAAGTTGTTAGGTTGAAGAGGTCTAGCAGGTTGACCAAATGGATTTGCCAAATTGCCTTGTGCAGGGCGAGCAGGATTTAAGTTTTGAGGTGTTTGTGCAAAATTTTGAGGTTGATTAAATCCGTTAATAGGTCTTTGTTGCGGTTGACCAAATGTATTTTGAGTAGGTTGTGCCTGCATAGGTTGTTGTATAGGTTGAGCAAAACTTTGAGGTTGTACTTGTGTTTGAGGTTGTGCTTGTTGAACAACAGGTCTTTGCGGATAAGCATTTAAAGGTTGTGTGTTAGGTAGAGGAGTTTGTTCCGCTGGTTGAACTACTTCATTGCTTGCACTTGTATAGTTGTGTGCGAAGCGTGCATTTGTAGGTTGTGTCATCTCTTGTGCATTTTGAGTAGGTAGTGTAGCTGGTGCTTGTTGAGTTGTAGGTGTAACATTTGCTACAATCGGTCTGCCCGCTGTGCTTGTGTCTGTGTTGTATTCTACTCTTATGCGGTGAGGAATTGTAATAAACGCCCAAATGCTTGCAATAACTAAATATATAGCAATTACTGATAATAAATGTATTGTAAGAATTGCAGTAATAGGTAATAAGAAGTCTAAACCTAGTCCAAATGCTTCGCTTGCTGTTGTAAGTGCAAATACTGTAAAGATTACAAACCAGAATGTTGCTGTAAATACAAGTAATGTGCTTGCTCTGTTTTTGTGGTACTTTTTAACTGCTCTGTTGATTATACCCCAAATATATAAGATGAAACTCAATGCCCAAATACCTAATATTGCGTAACCTATGTATGGTGTTAAGTCTAATCCCTCTACAAAAGACATTATAAGAATTGCTAATTCTGGAAGCAATAAACCTAAACAGCCAAGTATAGATACAAAACGGAACAATGTAGAACTTCCACTAGGACGAGCACAAAAACATATAAAGTATAGTAACATAAATCCTGTTAGTATTCCAATAGTTCCCCATTCGTCAATTAAACTTAAAATGTTAGCGCCTATTAATCCTTCTATTGCTGGACGCAAGTCCCAGATAGGAGCAATACCAAACGCATCTTGTAAAAATACTGAAAAATATAAAATTACCAAAATAGCCGCCAAAAGTAATGCGACAATTCCGCCAACTATATATCCCACACGCTTTCCTTGTGCTTCAATGTTTTTTGCCAATTTTTTACCCCCTATTTATACAAACAAAAAATTAGTCTAATTTAGTATAACAAATATTTACAAAATATTGCAAATATTTTACATTAAATTTCAAATTTTTTTATTTTTTTTACTTTTTAAAACATTTTGATACAACTTTATACAACTTTGATAAAAAATCGACTAAAATTGCCTAAAAATAGCACCTTAAATTTAAAGTAAAGTATTTTCCTTGATGCCTTTAAGTGTTATAATTAGAGGCAAATTCAAAAACAAGGAGATAAAAAAATGAAAAATACATTATTAACTTTTAAGGTAGATGAAACAACTGGAACTATTGAAATTTGTGGTTTAAAGGACTCAATTATTAGAGATATATACTTTTTAATGGAAAAATCTTATTTAAAAACTAATGCTTATGAAACTATAAAAAAGGGAATAGAAAATGAATTAATTCAAAAAAATGTGGCAACTAAAATAATTTTTAATGATTTGAATTCATATTTTCAAGATAATTTATTACTATTTAATAATCTATACACTTTCAAACCTAGTATTATAGAGAAAATGAAAAACATTGAGGATTTTGAGGATTCTCTTATGAATATACAAAAAGAAAATATAGTTTTGCAGTCTTTTATAGAAAATGCTTATACAAATAATCTTCGTTTTGTTGGAATAGGCGAGTATATGCTTAATCACAAAGATAATTTAAATATTTTGACAACGCAAGAAAAACTTAAATTGCTAGACAACTATTATAAATATTTAAATTGCAAAGAACTTCACTATACAAAAAATAATATAGAATATGTGAATTATTTAAAAGAAAATATAGTTGAATTTGCAGAAATTTCACAATCTATATTTGATTTCGCTAAAAATAATGAAGGAATTGCCGATTATAAACCGCTTGAAACTTATATTAATCAAGTTTTAAAGGAGTTGCCTTTTGAAAATGACTTGCAATACTCTTTAAATTGTATTTTGGTGGATAAAATTATAAATAACACTACTGAACAAAATATTATAGAAGAAAATTTACTTTTTGCAATAAATTAATAAAAAGCACCTTAATTTCGGTGCTTTTTATCATTTTTTATATAAAATATTAGTTATTTTTCAATTCTTCAAGTTTTTTGTTGGCTTTTTCAGTTCTTTCTTTTGCTTCTAAAATTTGTTTTTCTTGTTCTTTTTTAATAAGTTCTTGTCTTTCTTTTGGTGAAAGTTTTGCGTTTTCCCATTGTTGTTTAGAGTCCTCTTTGGCTCTTTTTAATGTATTACGACCAAGATTTTCTTCGAAGTTTGCTTTGCTTTCCGCTTTAACTGCTTCAAAGTTTGCCTTATCTACTTCGTGTTGTGCTTTTGCACTTTCTTTCATATTTTTAAAAATCTTTGTTACAATGTTTTCGTTTTTCTTTTCCATTTTTAATTCTCCTTTCGATTTTTAACGAGAATTATAATATCGCAAAAGTATTTCTATATTTTTACAATACTTTTAAAGTTTTGTAAAATTATTGTAACTAAAATGTTAATTATCTTGTTCGTTTAGTAATTCATCACTTAATTTTAATATTTCAGCAGAGTATTTGTTTTTTAAGTGTTCGTATGATTTTTGATACACTATATATGCTAAAATTGCAGGTATAACCCCTAAAACTGATATTATAACACCCCAAAAAACTAAATCCCACTCTAATATTAATGCTAAACCAGTGCCAAAAATTAGTGTTCCTAAAATGCCACAAATTAAAGCAAGCATTGCAGGAATATTTTTTACCTTTTTATCCAAGTTTCTTAATTGATTTAATTTTGACGGTGGAGTAGGTTCTTTTTTAATATAATTCTTACGGATACTTTCAATTTCTTTGCGTTCTTCATTTGTTGGTGCTTGATAATTAAAGTTAAAATCACTCATCTTTTGTTTGCTCCTTATTTAAATTTTTTATTGTATTGTTTGCGTTTATAAACATATAAACACCTAAAATTAAAATTATTAAACACATAACTCCGCCAGTTATAGCGTTTGCATAATTTAAATTGTTTTCTGGCGAAAATGCTTGAAACATTGCTACTTGCAGTACTACAATCGATATAAGAGCACTTGCAAGATTAATGTTTCTAATTGATTGAATGTATAAGTCATCTTGTTTTCTTGCTTTAAATATATTAAATATTGCTAATCCCAATTTATAAAAGGTAAATAGTGCAACCGCATAGATTATTAATCCAGCATATTCAAAATGTGTATTGATTTTGTAAGTTAGTAACATAATTCCAGAAAAAGCAACTGTCAAGACTATAAATAAAATTCCGCTTATTCTATATGTTTTTGCTTGTTTTATAGGGGTATTATGCACCTTTTTTGAGTAAAGTACGTTGCCTTTCATAAAAATTAACACTAAATAGTATATTGCAATCGAAATGTACCAAATAGATAAACTTTTAATTGCCATAACTGCTATAAATAAAATATAAGCAATATTTAAGATAAACGATATAATTGCTAAAACTAGTGTGCGATAACCATAATCATCTAGCATTCCGCTCGTAATTTTGTTTTTACGTAATAATTTTATGAAGTCCTCACGCATTTTGGGTGCAAAATAAACAATAGTATATACAAAATAGGTTAGGGACATTGCAGCAAATGGATAAAGTAAAAAATGCCAAAATGTTTGATTGGGTATTAAAAATACAAAAAGCAATGTTGTTGAAATTATGATTGCAAATACTATATAAAATAAAATTAAATAAATTCCGTGAGGATTTTTTATTTTTTCCCAAATTTTTTTAAAAAAATCCATAAAATATTACCCTTTTTTTATTTTTAATGTAAAAGTTGAACCTTGATTAATTTTGCTTTCTACTGAAATCTCACCGCCTATAAGGTCTATTACTTGTTTGACAAGTGCAAGTCCAAGTCCATTGTCTTCAATAGAATGAGATGTATCTCCTTGATAAAATTTATCAAAAATACGTGTTCCAGTTTCGTTTGAAATTCCACAACCTGTATCTTGTACTTTTATTATTGCGTGTGTTTTATTTTGTTTTAAAGTTATGTAAATTGTGCC
>JAGART010000151.1 GCA_017622115.1 Clostridia bacterium | reverse complement strand
CTTTGTAGTCGGCTCGTTCGCTCGGGGATTTCCTCGGGCTCGTTTTTTTTCTCTTGCCTTTTGGGTGAGTTGTTGCGTCCGTCCTGCCGCTCATCTCTCTCTATCTAAAATAGCCAGCTTGGCTGGCTATACAATCTCCGCGAGCGTGGCGAGCGAATCACCGCACGAGAGTGCGGGGGTAATTTTAGCCTCTGAAAAATATCCTGTATTAAGTACAGCGGATATGTTGATAACATACACCGCAAACATAGGTTACTTTATATCACAAATAACAATCAACGGAAGCGAAGTAACTATACAAAAAAGTTTGGCTTATGCCTCAAATTACGAAACAATAACAAGTGTTTGCGAATATAAATGTTATAGAACAGAGCAGAATCAAGTAATTGTTGTGTTAAAGAGTGTGGTAGCAACAACCACCGTAATAGGCTCGGCGCGAGCCGAGCCGGTTACGGTCTTAAATAGCGGGGGCGCTGGAAGTTTCACTTTCACGACCGATTTTGATGTTGATACTGGTGATACAACGTTGATTTTGACACCTGCAAGTGGGTATTTTGTGTATTCTGTGGCACTAGATAGCAATGAAGCGCAACTTATTGATAGTTATGGCGATAGAATATATCAAGAATGTGATGCATTTGCTGTAAATTACGTAGCCAGCGATTACTCAAATAAAGTTAAATTTTATTTTGATGAAATTTCTGCAAGTGGTGCAATTCAAATGAATATCGTGCTTACAACTACAAAACCAACATTAAATAAATCAGGTGGCACGCAAATTACTGGAATTTCTGCCGTGAGTATAAACATAACAAATGGCGAAGGGATTGATACGTGTTTGGCTGGTTATGTAAAAATGTCTGGTTATAATAATACAAATGCAATTACATCAATTCCGTTTAGTGCGGTGGCAAATAAGGGGTTTCAATTTGTAAACTGGACAGTAGATGGTGAAGAATTATCAACTGCTGATGCTGTATATTTGCCGATTTCTAAAATAGAGGGCAAGTTAGTAGTTGCTAATTTTAAGATAGTAGATGATAGTATATTGAATGATGTGTTAAACAACGTATAAAAACTCGCACAAAAAGTTCTTTTATTATGTATAAAGGCAGGTCTAAAAGTCCTCTCCATAACCGAAAGTTGAAATTTTCGTAAACGAAAAATACAACTATAATGTTATGTTGAGAACCATTAGTCCTGCCTTTATAATACAATTGCAATAACCATGTGTGCTCGTAATGCCTCGCTGGGAGCGAGGTGTATAAGGCTACATTATTATGGCTTACGCATAATCCCAATAATGACAATTTGCCTAAAAAATTATTTGTTAATTATCCTTATAAAAAAATAATAATTAAATAACTCTATCATTATGAGGCTAGTTTACTAGCCGTGATAATCTCGTTGCTTAATTAGATTAAATCTAGCTTTGTTAGAATAAATCACTTCGTGATGAAATCTACTAACGTAGATAAAATCATACTCCGTATGGTTAAGGCTAAAAAATAATATTTAAAATATTAGTCCGCTTTATTTAATACTTAAAGTAGATTGTCATTATTTGGCTTATGCGTAAGCCATAATAATGCAGCCTTATACACCTCGCTCCCAGCGAGGCCGTAGGAGCACTATTGGTTCTTGCAACAACATTAAAGAAGTGAATAGCACACTTGCTATTCGCTTCTTTCGTTGTAAGAGAACTATTAGTGCGATTTTTAGTGCGATTTTTAGTGCGAGTTTTCTTTTTGACACAAAAATTTTTGCCAAAGCATATTGCATTTTTTATGGTTTTATGATATAATAATTATTGAAGTTATGTATGATATTAGGGGGATAATAGTTTATGTACAAAACTGGAATCACAAAAAAAGACTTTTGGTTTAGCAGAGTTAAACCTAGAAAGGGGGGTAACCGTTGGCCTTTTAGTAATTCAAGTTATGTTGAGGACTTGACTCGTGTTATTCCTGAAACTTATTATGGAGAATCTTTCCAAAATGCTAAAACTTGCTCAATGGCACGTTTTAAAAGTGTTATTAAAGAACCTACTATTATTAAAAAATTAGAGCAGGGTGAACTTGATTTGCAAGAACGTGAATTTTATGCTTTGCTTGCAAATGGTTTTAACACAAATACTATTTTGGGTAAATTGCGTGATGCTGAAATTAATCAAGCGGCAGTTAGACCTAAATTGGTTGTTGCTCCACACTTAAAAACTCCTGCAACTGATATGTGGGCGGAATTAGGTTTTAACGAGCCTGTTATTACACCAGAGGAATTTGTTAGATTAGCAAAAATCGAAAGACAATTGTTAAATCCCGAATTTGTTGCGCTTGATTTACAAGAAGCAAAAGCAGATGAAAATTTAGGTTATTTGCCTCCAAAGTTGGAAAATGACAGAGATATTAATTCTATTTCTCATTTAAACGAAATTGAAAATTTTGATAAGTTTATTGCAAATGTTGCAAAGCACGCTCGTATTGAAATTAAAGCTGATGAATCATTGTCTGCAAATGATACAAAACTTACTGCAAAAAAATACTATGGTCCTTTAAACACAATCAAAAAGTATTTTTCTTTAAACAATAATAGTATGAGCAAAACTGGTTGGCCTACTCGTTTTACTTTGCGTTATCCAGCAAGCAATACAAAGGCAGAGCAAGTATATGCTGTTATTAAACGTTTAAGTGCAATTTCTGTTGATAACTTTGCAGAATTAACTGCAAGAACAATTAACTTATCTCACCCAACAAACTTGCCGACATTTGGACAATTTGAAAGAGATAGAAACTTAATCGTAAATGCTGCGGCTTGTTTAGTTGCTAGCGACCTTTGCCATATGATTGGTCTTTCTAGAAATGATGCAAAAGTATTTAGCGAAACATTTAAATTAGAAGCTACACAATATTTAGAAAGATTGCCAGAGCAAAGTAGCAAGCAAATTATGCCTTTAATTGCTGACTATCACGCAATCGCTATAAATAACTTTGCGGAAGATTTTGGTGTTACAATTAATCAATATGCTACATCAAGAGGTATTGATGTTGGCGATGCAATGAGTTTTAGCGGTGTATTGTATGCAAATGCTGTGCCAAGAGTGGCTCGTGTTACTGAAAATGCGTATGATTTAAGTGGTATGGCAGAAGCATTAGACAGATTTAAAGAGGCTGCTCGTGCTGGTAGTAAAAATGCTAGAGATATTAATTCTTTAGATGGTACTTATGAAGAAGCTGCAGAGAGTGTTGGTATACTTAATCCTGAAATTCGTCAGTTCATTTGGAAAGTACAAGATGGTCAAGTTGTGGCACTTGAAGACAATGATGACTTCTTTTTTACTCCTGGATTAGTAGATAAATTTTATGATGATGCTAGTGTTATATTAAATAATAAAGAACAAGATATGATACATCTTTATGAATTTAATGAAGATACACCAGATGGCACTATTGTTTTGCGTGATAATGTTGAGTTGAACAACGTATATGACCGCGAGGCTGGTGCTTTTGCGGTTACTGATGTAATAACAGGTGAAGTAAAAATTTATCCTTTATATGTAGATTATGAAAAGTTGCCACTTGCAGAACAACCTTTACAAATCGAACAACCTTTACAAAAAGAGCAAACTAAATCAGACTTGCCTCCATTTATTCCACCATACAAAAATGAAACTGACTTAACAGAGCAAAACAATGATAAACTTGAAGAATTAGCTAGACAATTTAGAGAGGGTGAGGCAGGAGTTGTAAAACAACCAGAAAACGCAGAAGCCCAATCTGCAGATGTTTT
>JAGART010000150.1 GCA_017622115.1 Clostridia bacterium | reverse complement strand
GCCAACAAAAAAAGTAGTCTTTACTCCATAATCATCAAAAGACTTTAACATACTAGGCAAGTATTCATTTCCCCAATACACATTAATCATTAAAGAAACGTTATTTTGCTCTGTATCGCCACGATAGTAGATGTTACTTGCATTTGGCACAAATACACTCTTTATATCATTATTAAATGCTAATACGCACAACATAGATAACATAACTACTATTACACCATTTACGCAAGTGTGTTTAAATATATTTTTAAGTTTTCCCATAAATTCCTCAAAATCATTGTATGTTAGTCGTTGACTTATTATGATTTCTATGCTATATTATTGTTGATTTTACAGCGGAGAAATTATTAGTTATGTTATTTTTAATCGCAGGTAGTACTGGTGCAGGCAAAACAACAGTTATCAAAAAGGTTATGCAAACTTTGGGGCATGGTAATATTGCTACATTTCCATCTTGCACTACAAGGCCACCTCGTGAAGGCGAAATAAATGGCAAGGACTATTGTTTTTTAACAAAAGAGCAATTTAATGAGGCTATTAAAATTCACGATATTGTTGAAGCTAAAAAAATATATGGCAACTACTATGGCACAAATATAAAAGTCATTTTAGAAGGCTTAACTAATTCTTATACATTAATAAAAGATGTTGATGTAGAGGGCTACAAAAACGTTATCAAACGCATACACTATTGTTTGGACAAGCAAGATTTAGCTCCGTTACCTATTGTAAGTATTTTAATTGATGCAGATGATGCCACTCTTTTAAGCAGAATGAAAGGACGTAATGATAATACAAATGTTACTTTACGAGAAATTGAATTACTAAAAGAACGTGCTATAAAACAACATAATCATTACGATTATAGAGTAATCAACACAGATGTTGATACTTGTGTACAGAAAGTTTGTGATATTATTAATACTGAATATTTAAAAAATTATGGCAAACCACTTGTAACAACAGGTAAATCACAAGAAAGAATATAGAAAAAGAAGTCTAGTTTTTAGACTTCTTGATTTTTTATGATTTTGTTTCTTAACTGACCGCAAGCACCGCCAATATCTTCACCAATAGTACGCCTTATTGTAACAGAAACGCCTAAAGACTCTAAAATATTTGCAAATTGTTCTGCTTTTTTGCGTGTTACGGTTTTTAACTCTCTTTCTTCAACCTCGTTAAGCGGAATTAAATTTACGTGTGTAGGAAATCCGTGCATAAGTTTTGCAAGTTCTCTTGCACATTCTGGCGTACTATTAACATTATCTGTAAGGGCATATTCAAAAATTACACGTCTGCCAGTAATATTAAAGTACTCACGAGCGGCATCAATAATTTGCTTGACACTATACTTGTTTGCAATCGGCATAATCTCACGGCGTAAAGTGTCATTTGGTGCGTGTAAAGAAATTGTAAGCACTATCGGTAAATTTTCGTTTGCTAATTTAATGATATTAGGCACAATTCCACAAGTTGAAAGGGAAATATTTCTAGGCGATATATTTAAACCCTCTGGTGCAGATAATAAATGTATAAATTTAATAACATTATCGTAATTATCCAAAGGTTCACCACTACCCATAAGCACAACATTAGTAATTGCTCTATTTCTATCTTTTTTACCGCCTAAATACGCATTAACGACCAAAACTTGACTTAAAATTTCACCACTTGTCAAATTACGTGCTAATCCATTTAAGGTAGAAGCGCAAAACTTACAACCCATACGACAACCAATTTGAGTAGAAACACACAATGTATTGCCGTATTTGTAGTTCATCAAAACACCCTCAATAATGTTTCCATCAGCCAACTCATAAGCAAATTTTTGAGTGCCATCTTTGCCTTGTAGAACTGTATGTATTTTTAAAGGTGTGTCATAAAATTCTGCTAGCAGTTTTTCTTTTAATTCCTTTGAAATATTACTATATTCACTAATAGGCTTTGCTAAATTAATATTATCTAATATTTGTTTTGCTCTAAATTTTTGCTCACCAAACTTTTGCATTAAGTCTTGAAGTTCTGTTAAGCTTAAATCTTGTAAAACTTTCATTTGTTACCTCATTTATTAATATAAGTAATTATAACATAAAAAGACAAAAATAAAAAGCGGATATACCGCTTTTATTAACGAATACCGAGTTCGGCTTTAAGCTTTCTGCAAGCTTCCAAGTTAGTACGTTCGTAGTATTTAACTAAACCTTGACGTTTACCAACAAGTTTAAGCAAGCCACGGCGAGTGTGGTTGTCTTTTGGGTGTTGCTTTAAGTGTTGAGTAAGACGAATAATTCTGTCTGTCAACAAAGCAATTTGCACTTCAGGAGAACCTGTGTCGCCCTCTTTACGGCCGTACTTTGCGATAATTTCTTGCTTGTTCATAATTTTGTGCCTCCATAAATAAATTCGCCTAAATCAAAGTAAAGCGAGGAGTATAACCGCTAAACCTTGCAAATAGGTACTCAAATATTATAGCACCAAACACAAATTTTGTAAAGACTTATATCTTAAATTAGTTAAAAAATTTCTTTTTCTTAACTAAAATCTCATCAATACCCATTACATATTGACCTAAATCGTGATTATTTTTTAAAGTTTTAACTGTTTTTTGCATATTCTTAACAATTCTACTACTTGTTTCAGCACCACAGCCCAAAATTGTAGAAACACCATAAACTTTGTCTTCCATATATTTACATTTTTTATTAGGCAAGCAATAGCCTATATTCTCGAAACAACCATTTTTCACTTCTGTACAATATAAAAAATATGGCATAAAACCTGATTTTTGCATAAATTCATTAGTTAATTCTAAAACTTTGCGTTGTTCTGCTATTTGAGATGTTTGTACCAAATCGGGTTTTGGGTTGTTTTTACAATTTCTAGCATACAAATCAATACAAGTAGCACCTAATTCGATTGCTGTTTTTAAATTTCTACTAACTTGTAGATATCTTTCGCCATCTAATCCAGCGACAAAATTTACTGTTAAATCAAAACCATATTGTTTTATTAATTTGTAATATTCGACAACATCTTTAAATTCGTATCTGCGACACAACTTTCTCAAAGTTACAGTATTAAAAGTCAAGGCATTTACAATAAATCTAACATTGTCATATTTTTTTACAATATCTAATTTTTCTTTAACTGCAAATTTTGGATTACCTAGTTCAATACACATTTCGCTCAAAGGATAACTACACAAACTTAAAATTTGCGTTAATTCCTTTTCATCTAATGCTAATAAATTGCCTGTGAAACAAATAGATTTTACAATGTAGCATTTTTGCTTAATAATCTCTTTTGCTTGTTCAATCTCTTTTATAAGAGCATCAAAATAGTATAGATATACATCTTGCGATTTGTGTCGTTGATATAAATTACGATTACAATCAATACACTTGCATTCGCAATAAGGAATATTAATTTCTAGCAAAATTTCGTTATCATTACGCACAATACCTTGTGTACTTTTGTAAGCATCGACTAAAACTTTTGATTTGCGATAATCGACTAATTTTTCTGCAAACAAGTAATCACGCAAATCTTCTTCTTTTACACCTTGAAGCACTAAATCCTGTAACTTTTCGGTAGGAAATTCTGCACGATATTCTTCTGTCCAAGGTAATCTTGTATAATCTCTCGGTTTTGCTTTTACTGGTGGAATTCTTAATCTTGTCATAAAGCCTCTTAATATGATTTTAAAATTAATTCTAGTTTATTATAAAATTGAGATTGATTTAATTGAGTTGGTGCTGTACTTTTTAAAGTAATATAAAAATTACCGATTTCATCATTTATTTCTAGTAAATTTAATTGTTTAAATGTCAAAAGACAAGCAACAAATTGCACATAATTTAAGTCGTGTTGTGTACGCTTTATTTTATTAAAATAATTATAATCATCAAAGGCAACTAAACACGATTTACTAGATTTTTTAATCAAATTAAAGTACTCGCCAAAAGTTTTACGGGATAAATCAATCATTTTAAACGGAGCATATAAAAATGGTGTAGAACTAGGTATTAAAACTTTTGCATTACTATTCTCGTTTAAAAATACAACATAAGCCTCATCTAACACACTATCAAGCAAAATAATGCGATTGAAATTGCGATAATCATTTTCTAACGAAGGACACAAACAAAGAGTATTATAGCCACAACTATCAGTAATATTTAAATATTCATTACAAATGATATTATATTTATCTGCATAAAGTGCTTTAAATTCTCTATAACTTTGCAAAGTATTTGCAATTACCAAAGTGCCATATATTTTATTGTCTGTATCATTAAGCAACACATCTAAATCTTGCTTTTTATAAGTTGAGTAAATAGGTTTTTTACCATTACTTTGTAATGCAAGTTGTTTGATATATTCACCGCCGATACGTTCTGCCCCTACATTTGGAACGCCCGCAATCTGCAAATGTTTCACAATACCCTTACAACTACTAACACCCCTAAAAGTATCAACCCAAAGTTCTGCTATACATTCTTTAACACTACTTTGGCTCACCAAATTAAAGTACTGCCCACTATTAAATGCTAATAAATTAATCGTAGGTAATTGAATAGTCAAATGATTACTATTCTTTTTCATAGGTGTAATAGTACCTTTTTCAAATTGAATTTTAAAAGTTGGAATATTATTTTGGCAACCATAAGGTTCTAAAATCTCTAACCCACGCAATCTTTCTATACAAATGTCTTTTACATCAATATCCAAATCGTACTCATAATAAGGTTCAAAAAACTTATCAGCATATTGCGTTTCTATAATATTTTCAAGTCGTGTTTTAAACTCGTCAATTTTATTTTCGGCAATAGTCATACCAGCAGCCATAACGTGCCCGCCAAAACTTGTCAAAATATCATTTAATTGAGTTAAAACTTCGTGAACATTAAGCCCCTCAATACTACGACAAGAACCTTTGTAAAAGCCCCCTTCCTCACCCAAAAGGAATGTAGGACGTTTAAATTCATCAGTAATTCTAGCAGCAACAATTCCCAAAATACCAATATTCCAGTTTTTATTAGCCAAAACTATGACTTTTTTGTCTGCCAAATTAACTTTTTTCAACTCATTTATACAATCAACATAAACAACATTACACAAATCTTGTCTTTCTGTATTATATTCTAAAAGTTGAGTAATTAATCTTTTTATAGTGCCCCTATCTTTCTCGATATATAGTCTTAAACTATGATTTGCATCACCCATACGACCAGAAGCATTCAACTTTGGTGCAATCTTAAAACTAACATCTTGACTAGTAATCTTTGTGCCTAATTTCAATTCCTTACAAAGTGCAACAATTCCATCAGGAAAGGCATTTAAAGGTCTGTCTAAACCATATTTAACGATTACCCTATTTTCATCTACTAGCGGAACAATATCAGAAACCGTTGCAATCGCACAAACTGGCAAATATTTTAAAGCAATATCTCTGCCAGCCAAAGCTTCTACAACCTTTAAAGCAACACCAGCACCACACAATTCTCTAAAAGGATATGTTTGATTTGGAATTTTAGCATCAATAACCAAACAATTTGGGATTAACTCTGGACAATCGTGGTGGTCGGTAACTATTACATCAATACCTTTTGACTTGATGTATTCAATTTCTTCATAACCACTAATACCGCAGTCAACAGTTATAATAAGGCTCGGATTAAATTGATTAATAACATAATTTACAGCATCGTGAGTTAAACCATAACCATCAGAATAGCGATTAGGCAAAAAAGTGTCCGCTTTACAACCCACACTCTTGAAATAATCTAACAATATAAAACTACTTGTAATACCATCAACATCATAGTCGCCAAAAATCAAAATTTTTTCTTTGGTCTTTATCGCATTTTTTATACGTTCGACTACTTTTTCCATATCTTTAAATAAATATGGGTCGTGCATATCACTTATTTGAGGATACAAAAATTTTTGGATTTGTTCATCATCATTAAAGCCACGCATAAGCAAAACTTGTGCAACATCTTGTGAAACTTTAAATTTTTGCACAATTCTATTTATTTCACTCTGCTCAACTAAAAATTTATTATTCCTTTTAAAATCCATAAAGTACTTCCTTTAAAAAAGCCCTCCCTAGATATAGGAAGGCTTAAAATATTATTCGTTTACAGGTGTAGCAGAAGTTTCCACTACTTCTTCTTCATCTTGTATCTTTTTTGCCTTTTCTTTTGCTCTTTGTCTAATACCGAATTTTGAATTTTTAGACATCATTGTAGCCCATAATGGAGCAGATATAAATATAGCAGCATACGTACCTGCAAGCAAACCAATTAATATCGGAACTACAAATTCAGTCATTTGAGGTACACCGATAAGTGCTAGCAAGAATATAGCAAGAATTGTTGTAATAGAAGTATTAAGTGTTCTGTTTAAAGTTTGCTTAATAGACAAATCTGCTATTTCTTTATTAGACAAGTGTTCTAGACTAGGCAATTTTAAGTTTTCACGCACACGGTCAAATACAATAATCGTGTTGTTAATAGAATAACCCAAAATCGTAATTACAGCGGCAACAAACGAACTATTAATTTCAATTCTAAATATAAGCACGCAAGCACACATAATTAACACGTCGTGGAACAATGTAATTAACGCAGCCACACCACTTAACAATTCGAAACGGAAAATAATATAAATCATAATAAATACAAGTGCAACCACGATAGCAATTAATGCATTTGTAAGTAATTCTGTACTAGCCGTAGCACTCTTTGATTCTGCATTAATAACAGTATAATCAGGGAATGCTGTTGTAAGAGAAGCAACAATCGCATTGTTGATTTCTTCCATTTCACTAGCACTTACACCATCTTTATTTTGATATTGAATTGTAACCGCTTGTTCTCCGCTTTCACCCTCTATTTGAGATTGAGCAAGAGTTAAGCCTTGTTGTTGTAAAATTTCTCTTGATTCATTAACAATTACATTATATTGTTCTGTACTAATAGTAGCACTAGATTGAATTTTAACAATGTTACCACCTGTAAAGTCCATACCTAAATTAAAGCCCAAAGTGGCAAGCATAATTGCACCTATAAAAATGAGTGCAGCGCTAAAAATTAGGAAATATTTAGTCCATTTACTAGGCTGGAAGTTCTTTTTGAAATCATTAAATTTATGCAAGTTCAACTACATCTTCCTCCCTTTTAAGACTATAATGTGATGCTTTTTGAGTATTTAATGGGTAATACATATTTAACAAACCACGTGTTAATACAAGTGAAGTGAACATACTTAAAGCAACACCGATTAATAAAGTCATTGCAAAACCACGTATAGAACCAGTACCCAAAATAATCAAGATAACTGATACAGCAATCGTTGTAATGTTTGAGTCAAAGATTGCCCAGAATGATTTTTTGAAACCAGCACGAACAGAAGGTGCTATACGCTTACCTGTTGCATATTCTTCTTTAATACGTTCAAAGATGATAATATTACCATCGATAGCCATACCGATAGATAAAATGATACCAGCGATACCAGCAAGTGTAAGTTGTACAAAAGGCAATGCTTGTAAGAAGAATAACATCAAAATAACATAGAAGCACAAAGCAACACTAGCCATTACACCCATCATTCTATAACGCCAAATCATAAATGCAAAGATTAAAATTAATGCAATACCACCAGCGATTAAGCCATATTTAAGCGCATCTACACCCAAAGTAGCACTAACGACAGTATTTTCTAATAATGTTAATTCTAATGAGAATGTACCACTTAAAATTTGAGTTGCAAAATCTTCCGCAGCATCGAATGTGTCCATACTACCAGAAATAAATGTTTTTCCGCCAGCGATTGGCTCATTTACAGTAGGTGCAGAGAACAATTCACCATTGCGGTAAATATAAATTTGTTTGCCTTCATTTTGTTTGGTCAAATCATAAAACTTTTGAGCACCTTCATCAGTAAACTCAATACTTACACCATATTCATAAGTACCATCAGCCGTTGGTTGTTGTGAAGCATATGCTGTTACGATATCTTGACCAGTAATAACCGCTTCGTTAATAACATCATCAGTATCTTCTTCTGCTTTAAAAGCCAAAGAAGCAGGTTGACCTATAAGGTCAAAAACTTCTTCTGGGTCAGATACATCAGGTACTTCCACACGAATACGATTACCATCTTGCACAGAAATTAAGGCTTCTGGATATTCATCAGAGATAAGGTCAGTAATACGAGTAACGGT
>JAGART010000149.1 GCA_017622115.1 Clostridia bacterium | reverse complement strand
TAAAAGGTGATGACAGATTTATTACTCAAAACATTACTTTTGATGTTGAATTTACAGTTAGTGATGAAAGTGGCGATACTCGTAATTTATCTATGAAAGTTATCTTTACACCTGCTGAAATTGAACGTGTTGAGTTAAAACACTTTACTTATGGTGCTGGCTCTATGGAAATGGGTGAAGTTGCAAGCGACTTGATTGCTCCAGGTACACAAGGTATTTTAAAAGTAGAAATCACTCCGCAATTTGCTTTTTATGATTATGTGGTTGTTGGAAGTTCTATTGATACAGTTACACAAGATTATGTAAAAATGACACAAGTTGTGTACAAAAATGGTACTTATAGGACTATTGCTGGTGGTACTCAATATGATGCATCAGGTAACGTAATCGCACAAAAAGTTACTGGTGTTGATGAAAGAGGAAATTCTTACTTTAATGGTGTAATTTACTTAACTACTTTGATTTCTAATTTTGTAACAGAAGGCACTCAATTTATTGTTACAGCCGCTCCTATGAGAAATGGTGTGCAAGCACCAGTGTTTACTCCTAGACAACTTACATTAAATACTACTTTTGCTCCTTACGCAACTTTGAGTTTAGAATCTGCTTTTGAGGGCGATATCATTGCTCGTGGTACTGTTGCTAATTTAAGACTAACTGGTGTATTGCAAAATAGTACAATAGAGTTAGATATGAGTTATGGTGATGGACTTGCATTAATTGATTTGGAACGTTGTGCTTTTGGTAGTGTTCAAACTAGATTTATGTCTGGACAAAGAGAAAATGTAGATATGATTATTCCATTCTATGTTGGATTACTTGCTAGTCCTGATAATGGTAAGATTATTATTTCTATCACTATTAGAAGTAGAACAGATACAGGTGGAGAACTCAATCCTTTGGTAATCACTTATACAATAAATGTTGTAGATTATATTGTAGATAATGTATTTGCAAATGGTACACAAACTGGGGACTTAAACGTAGGTATTCGTAATTACACAACTTTAAATGCTTTGTGGACTTTGGTTACTCCAAATGTAAATGATTACGTAAATTATGTAGGTGGTAACACTGATGAATTTAATGCAAACTGGCAAGCAACTTTACAAAAAGCAACTTACAAATTAGCATTACTTAATGCTCGTGGTGATGGAAATGGTGGTATTTGGCAATATAATGATGGCTCTGGTTATGGTATAATTGATACTTCAAAAGATTATAGTACAAATGGATTTATTGTAAGTTATACTACTTTTGATAATGGCGAATCATATTATATCATTCGTGGTCGTGGCCCAAAAGTTGATGTTCCATTTAGATTGTATTTTGAATCTTTCTATGTTTATGACTATGTAACAGGTTGCTATACTTTTGCCACAGAAGAAGATATTAATGAGTTTAATCAAAATAAAGTATTAGAAAATTATTTGAGAAAATTAGAGCAAAACTTCAATGCTGATATGATTAATAATACTAATGATGATACTCCTGAAACAATCGACTCTGCTGCTACATTTAGGACAATGTCAGAAGGCGCAAGTTATATGCTTACAAGTGATATCGTGCTTTATGATTGGGCTCCTTTAAATACAGCAATTAAATCACTTGATGGTAATGGCTATGTAATTTATTTGCGTAGTTTTGCAAAAAATACAAATGCTACAACTGCAAATTATGGTTTGTTTGGTAGTATTTCAAGTGATACAGTACTTAAAAATTTAATTGTTGATGTTTCATACAATATTTGGGTTGATTTGCAAAATGTAAACAATGTAAACTTTGGATTTATTGCTGGTACAAATCAAGGTACAATTTATAATTGTGAAGTTGTTGTATCTCAAAATAAAGAAGAATGGAAACAGGTTTATGATAATACTTCTCAAATTGTAAGTACAAATGCAGACTATCAATTTGGTTCAAAAATCTTTAATCAAATTGCTTCAAATGCAGAACCTTACGATAAATACAATACACTTGCTTCTTCATTTATATTAACAAGTAAAACAACTACTGGCGGAAACGTAATAGCAAATATAGGTGGTTTGGTAGGTAACAACGAGGGTTCTATTACAAATAGTAGAGTAGGTAAAGTAGATACTCAAAATGTATTAGGATTTAATAATGTTACACCAAAATATGGGCTTCAAGGTTTAAATATATTTGCTTCTGGTAATGTGGGCGGACTTGTTGGACAAAACTCTGGTACTATTAGTAATAGTTACTATGCAAATGGTTATGTTGTAAACTCTCGTATGGATATTTATAGTAACGAAAATACAAATGGTGCAAGGACAGGTGGATTAGTTGCTGTTCAAACACTTACAGGTAGAATTATCGGTAGTTATGCAAGAGGACAACTTCAAGATGATGATGCTCGCTCTAATTTAGGTGGCGTGGTTGCGTATGGTACAATAGGTGGTTTGGTACACTCAAACGCAGGTGAGATTAGTAATAGTTATAGCAATATGACTTTGTCTAGTTCTAATGGTATGGGTGGATTTGTATATGAAAACACAGGTACTGCTGTAATTAAATATTGTTATTCATTATCAAATGTAAAAACACAAGGCTTAATAAATGGCGTGTTTATCGGTCTTGATAGTGAAGGAAACTTGCTTGATGGGGCAAATACTGATGTACAAAATTGTTTCTATTTAAATAGTGCTGATTTGATTGTAGATGCAAATGAACGTGCTGTTGGTCTTTCTGTAAGTGATTGGAGTGATGCTCTCGGTTCTGCTTTTGAGGGATTTGTAATCTCAAATGATGATACAGAAACAACTTGGTATATCGATAATCAAAAAGTATATTTAGGACCTCAATTATATTTGGCTGACAGAAATTTTGTTTCACACAGAAATAGCGATTTGTTATATCAAGTGGGTTACGAGTTAGGCTCTAAAAACAATCCTGATATTATTGCAAATATGAGTGATTGGACAGATAAAGTATTTAACTTTACAAGTGAACAAAAACATTCATCTTATATGACTTCTACAAATGGTACTTCAAACGAGGCAAAATATAAATTTGGCGAAAACTATATAATGCTTTTGAATGACTTGGACTTTAACTATTCAATAGATGCTCAAACTTCAAATACAATTTTTAGTGGTAAATTATTTGGTAATGGTCATACAATTTTAAATATTAACTATACTCAATCTAGTACTATTACAACAACTCCAAACGACTTTGGTTTATTTAATAAAATAGAAAACGGTATAGTTTCTAACTTAAATCTAGTTGTAGATACTCAATTAAGGTCTCGTGCTAGTCATATAGGGGTGCTTGCTGGTACTATTAAAGATGCGTTAATCGAGAATGTTATTATTACAGGTAATTCTCGTGCAACACAAATTATAGGTACAAATTTAGCAGGTGCTTTGGCTGGACTTGTACAAGGCAATTCAAAAATTTACAATATCACAAGTACTTTGTCTGTAAGTGCAAATGCTTCTACAATTACAGGTAAAGAGTACACATACTTTAATCCTGATGCCGTTTATGCTTCTACTTATTCTTATGCGGGTGGTTTGATTGGTGCTCTTGACCTTAATCAAGAAGATGATGTTCAATCAAATCCTAGGGTGCGTAACTTAAAGGTTACAAGTACAGTTCAAATAGGTACAACTAAAAAAGTTGGACAAATTGATATCTATGGTGAGATTGTAGGTGGTGTAGTTGGTTTAATTGGCACAAATGCAGAAGTTTACAAGGCATTCTTTGATATAGATACTGATATCACTGCTAAAATTCGTGGTAGAAACTTTGCTGGTGGTGTTGTTGGTGAAAATAGAGGTATGTTGTTAAATAGTAGAATTTCTATGCCAGAAAACAAACAAACACAATTAGATGGTCAAATTTTAGACTCGCATTCTGCTCTGGATTATGTTGATTACAAAGACTTGTTTAGTCATCAAGATACTATAAATGCAGTTGGTGGTTTAGTCGGTCTTAATTTAAGTGGTTTAATTGGTAATAGTTATAGTCGTGTTTCAGTAGTTGCAACAAACGCAAAAGTTGCTGGTGGTTTGATAGGTCTTGCTGTCGAAGCACCAAAAGATTACAACACTTCTAGTGGTGATGTAAACTTAAATTACTTGCGTAATATTAACTTAAACGGCGGTAAATTATTAACTACTATTACTGGTGGAGCAAATTACACTATTACAAGCGGACAACTTACAACAGACAAAGAAAAAATGGGTGTTTCAGCAATCTTAAAAGAAGTTTATACAACGGGTGCTGTTGAAGCAAATCAAGCATTTGGTGGTTTAGTAGGCGGTGTGATAGGTGCTCCTATCCTTACTCAAACACTTACAGCACTAATCGCTGGTGTAAATAACTATCATACAGATAATCAAGACTTTATTGATGCTGTAAACGATACATCAATTTACAAAGGTAGTGCAATCGGTTATCTAGGATTTAACTATCGTGTAACTCCTTTAAGTAGTCAAGTTGTTG
>JAGART010000148.1 GCA_017622115.1 Clostridia bacterium | reverse complement strand
CAAGCATTACAAGAACTAATCGAGTCAACAGGTATTTGGGGTTATGTAATTTATGTATTATTTCAATTCTTACAAGTTACATTTATTCCACTTCCAGCAATAGTTACCACAATGGTAGGTACGTTCCTTTTTGGACCTGGAATTGCAACAATATTAAGTTTGATAGGTATTTTATTAGGTTCACTTGTTGCGTTCATTATAGGTGATAAATTAGGCGAAAAAGTCGTAATTTGGATTGTGGGTGAAAAGAACTACAAAAAATACGGCACAATGTTGTTTGATAAAGGGAAATATATGTTTTTCTTGATGATGCTTTTCCCAGTGTTCCCAGATGACATACTTTGTATGCTTGCTGGTATGACAACGATGTCTTACAGATTCTTTATTACAACAGTGCTTTTAACTCGTCCTATTGGTATTGTAATGACTTGTTATTTAGGAAGCGGAGATATTATTCCTTATACAGAACTTTGGGGCTTAATCGTTTGGGGTGTATTAATCTTATTAATTCTTGCAGCCTTTTGGATTGCATACAAGTACAAAGATAAAATCGAGCAAATAGTAACTAATATAGGTGTAAAATTTAGCAATGGTATGAGCAAATTTAGTGCAAAATGTAAAGTATGTTGCGAAAACACTATTGCTGTATTCTCACCGAGTTATAAAGCAAAGTTGTTGTTAAAACGCAATAAAATGCCGTATCTAATGATTACAGAAAAAAGTACAGTTCAAGATAATACAAAACAAATTAAAAAGAAGAATAAAAAAGAATAACAAAAAACACATATCGATTTGATATGTGTTTTTATATTATACTCTAAATTTCTTTGTTGCGTAGATAATAATACCAACAACCCAAGATACCAAAATATTTGAAATCGCTAAAATAGGCAAGTACCAAAGAGTGAATAATTCTGGGTTAGAGAATCCGCCCCCGAAGCACAATATAATAGCCATAACGAATATAACTAATCCTATGGTAAGTAAGAACCTATATAAAAGATTAGTACTCCAACTAATATCTTTTAGTCGTTCCTTTTTATTGATGTCTTTTAATGTAAGTAAAAGTATTACTCCCATATAAACAGCAGTCATACCCATAAACACCCAGAATAAGTAACTATAAGGAGCATACAACTTACCATTAGCCTGTAATACAAAGTAAGAGATAAGTACCTCTAATATAAATATCACAGACATAATAATACCACGACAAAGATTAAACTTATTAATGTTTAAGAAACTAGGAGTAGCAGACTCTGATTCGTCTATATCCTTACTATAAGACTTAATAGTAATGTTCTCTTGCTTTACGTGAGAATAGCCGACAGACTCTGGCTGAATATTAGTAACTACTGTATCATTATGTTCTTGTTGTTGCTTTAAGTTATAACGCCTATTGATTTCTTCTAATGTACTTTGAGTACTCTTATGATGCTTTTGATAAATGGCTTCTGTAATTTCCGCTTGTTGAGGAGTAGTTTTCTTTGAAGTCAATATTTGTTGAACTTGTCTAGCGTAATCTGACTTCTTTGGAGCTTCCGTAGGTTTTTGCTGTAAAGAAATCTTTTCAATATTGTTTATATTTGGCTCTTTAAAGTAAGAAGGTTCTTCTTTTGGTTCGACTGGTCTGTTTGCATCAAGTTCGCCTAAAATATCTTTATAGTTAATTTCATTTTTATTGTGTTTAGGCTCTTCTGTAATAAACTCGATATCAGGCTCATTTGCATAACTATATGTATAAGACTCTGGTGCAGTATCCGCCCCCGCAAGAGGTTCTGTTTT
>JAGART010000147.1 GCA_017622115.1 Clostridia bacterium | reverse complement strand
TTCAAGAGTGTGGGCGGAATGATAGCCAATTACAAGCGGAATTACAAGAGAAATAAGTATGACCCATATTTCCTATCTGGAAAGCTTTATTGCGGGTATTGTGGCGAAAAATTAATATCGGAAGCAGGCTCTAGTGCTCACAATGGGCATAGGTATAAATACTACAAATGTAGAAGCAAAAAAGTTAAAAAGCAAAGATGTGAACTTGAAAATTTTAGAAAGTGGTTTTTAGAAGATTTGATTATTGAGAAAACTAAAAACCATATTCTTGCTCCAGGCAAAATTGATGAACTTGCACAAATGGTTGTAGATAAGTTTAATGAAGAACTTGAAAACAATATTGTGCTTAAATGTCTAAATAGAGAGTTGGCGCAGGTTAATGCTTCTATTAATTCAATTCTATCTAATATTCAAAATGGAATAGTGAATAGTTCTGTAAAAGAGATACTTTATAAACTTGAAAATGACAGAGCAAACATTGAGGTTAAGATTTCAGAAGAAAAGGGCAGACAAGCACAGCCTCTTGAATTTGAAGAAGTGAAAAAGTTTATAACAATGTTCACTAAAAAAGATTACAGCGATATTTATGAAAGAAATGAATTCTTCTGCAGATTTATTAAAAAGGTTATTATGTTCAATGATAAAATGATTATTATTTACAACGGAAATTTTAATCCTGCAAGTGAAGTGTCTATTGATAACAATGAAGCCTTTGAAAAACAAATCATTGAAAAATTAAAACAAAAAAAGGATTGTCCAAGTGACAATCCTTTAAATTTTAATGAAAAAATCCCACTAATGACGCAGTCCGTCTTAATGGGATTAGATGGCGGAGAGGGAGGGATTTGAACCCTCGCTACGGTTTCCCGTACTGCGTCCTTAGCAGGGACGTCCCTTCGGCCTCTTGGGTACCTCTCCAAAGACTTTTTGCAAAAGCAAAAGTTTATTAAATTATGCTCTCCGCTTTATAGAGAACAATTTTATTATAACACAAAAAAAAGAGAGTGTCAAGAAAAATAAAAAATTTATTATGCGAATTTTGTTGAATTAGTTTAAGTTGATTATTTATTATTTTTTTATATTTATTGAGTATGTTTTTTTAAATATTAAGCAATAAAATAGTTAATTAAAAATACTTTTTACGCAAACTAGTTTAACAGTTAATTAATTATATAGATAATATTTAAGAATTATTTAAGGCAAAAGAAAAAGTCCATATTGTATGGACAATTTAATTAGAAATATTTTATATTTATGTGCAATTTATTTTAATTTAAATATTTATGGGTTATTTTTAACTGTTTTTTGATTGTTGTTTGGTTTCATAATTTTGGTAGTCTTGAATTGTTTCTGTATTTAGGTATGGAGCGACTGGTGATATGTGATGTTTTTCAAGATATGGGGCAAGAGTTTCTATGGAGAGCTCTTGTTCTATTTGGTATGTTATTCCATAAATTTCAAATAATTCTTGTATTAAATTAATATTTAAATAAAGAGGAGCATTTCTAAAACCCTTTTCCTTTATTATTTGTTTGTTTCGGTCTTGGTATAAAATTTTATCTCTTTTACTTATATATGGAACTGTTGTTTTAACACTTAACGATATATCATTTGGAATATAACCTGCTTGTATTCTTTGGTATATTGATTGTACTTCTTCTGCAATCATTTGATTTAAATCGCTGTTTGTTTCGTTTATTTCGGTGATGATTTTTTGCTCTAATTCACTAAAAAATTGTTTATGATTTTTTGTTATATCTTCATCTACACCTGTATAGTTTACTTTTTTGTTTTCTAATGTTGTTTCAATTAATCCTTGTTTAATTCTTTGTGTTATATATTCTGGCAAAGTGTATGTGTTGCCTTTTTGTGTACGTATTTTATTAGGATTTTGTGTTATTTGAGAAACTAATGTGGGGCTATAATCTTTAACAAATTCATCTGTTGCACTACCGATTTCATAGTTAAAACTAGTTTGACTTTTGTATTTTGACTCATCTGCAATACCTGCATAAGGTCTAACAGGGGCGGTGAATGGGGCTTTATTGCCACCATCTACAAAATATTCTGGGTGTTTTTCGTTTAAGTTATCTAAAAAATTTAATACGCTTTCTAGTTTTTCATTAGATACATAAATTAACATTGGGTCGTTACGTGTATTATCTGGATAAAACTTGGAGTGTATAGT
>JAGART010000146.1 GCA_017622115.1 Clostridia bacterium | reverse complement strand
TTTACTACTAATGAAGAATTACAACAAGTGTTGGTAAACGCAAAAGAATTTATAAGTGAAATCGTATTAGCAAAAGAAATGGTAGTTAATACTCAATTTGACTTTATAAAAGAAACAGATATAAATGGTATTGAATGTAAAATATCAATAGAGAAGGTGAAATAATGGAAGGTATATTTTTATTAGATAATGATTTATTGGTTATTCAAAAGCCGTTTAATGTAACATTTGAAGATTTTACAAATCAAGTAACAGAATATGTAAATACTCAACAACAATGTAAAGTTTTGCCTCTTTATGAATTAGATGCACAAGTAAGTGGCGTTGCTGTTTTTGTACTAAATGATAAAGCATTAAAAAATCTCAATAAACAAATGGAAGCAAGCGAATTTGAAATGCGTTATTATGCTGTAACAGTAGGCAATGTAAAGGCAGAAAGTGGTTTTTATAATGCTTGTGTAGTTAAAGATAAACAAACAGGAGTATATACTCATATTCCACAACTCAATGCGGGGGCGGAAAGTTTTGCTTTATCTTATCAGTTAATTGAAAAAGTTTCTCAAATTAATTTAATCAAAATAGGTACAAATAATATTAATCAAGAAAAAATTCGTTTTGCTTTGAGTGATATGGGTAATCCTATTTTTGGTGATAAGGATTATGGTGGAGATACTTTGGCTAAAAATACAAATATGGCTTTGTGCTTGGTTGATGTACATTTCTTACATCCAACACAAAATCAAGTTTTAACATTCCGTGGGCTTCCACCAGAAACAAAGCCTTGGTCTTACTTTAAATTAGATAAATGGTTCAAAATTTAAAAACAAGGAGATAAAAAATGAGTAGAGGAGTAGTCATTGCGAGAATTTTTGTAGTTGTATTACTTTTGTCTGCTGTTGTGGGTTGCTTGGTGTATTTTTTGGCAATAAAGCCAAACAATCAAAACAAAGACTCAACTGTTTTTGCAGATTACAATGTAGTATTTAACTCAACAAATCAAATCGAGATTGATAAAAATTTAGGTGGTTTAGAAAATGGAAACTATTTCACCTATGCTAGTTCTCAAACTGGGGTAAAATATAAAGAAACTTACTTAAACTATTACTTAAATAAACAAGTAATGGAAAGTTATGCTTATTTGTTAATCACAACTACTAAAAATGAAAGTCAAATTAAGCAATTATTAAATAATTATAAGGCAAAAGCAGAAGTACTTTTGCGTAGTCAACAATTATTTAATACAACACGTGCTGAATATGGAAATAATCCAACAGCAGGTGAGCAACAAGCAATTTTAACAAACTTCAACGTTATGTTAAAAGATTTTGATAGTCTATCTCATATTTTGAGAGATTTGGCTGATTTAGTTTTTGTTTCAGTTACATCATCTTATTATGTAGATACAAACGAATTTAAAAGTGCACAATATACTTTAAGTTATTGCTTAAATATTCAAGGTGAACTTCTAGATACTGCTGTATCTAGTCAAGCAGGTGTCAGCGAGGCACTTTATCAAGACTCTTTGGCTATGGTAAAAGAATTCACTTTAAAAGCAAATAATGATTTTGTTTGTCAATCAAAAGATGCAAATGTGGTTGATATGTTAAAAAAGTTTGCTTTAAAAGATAATAGATATCAAGAATTGTTAAATTCTACTGACAAAGCAACTTTTGTAAATAATATTGAAGATGCAACAAAAAGAGCCGAAAATGTAGCAGTTTTAAATTGCTTGGGCTTGGCAGGGAGGTTATAATTATGAAAAAAATAATTCCTAGTCTTTTTTGTGCTGTTGTTATGTGTTTTTCATTAATCGCTTTTGCTGGTTGTGGTGAAACAAAATATTCTTATGCAGAGTTGCAACGAGATTTTGAAACTTTTGTAACAGAAAATACTTTTTCAGCAAATACTGATACAGGTTTATTTAATGAAAATGGATATGTAGAAATTAAATATGCAAATCCAAAATTAGTTTCTGCAATTAATAATTCAGCAAATAAACAATATATGTTTACTCGTTTAACAAATAATTTATCAAGTGAGCAAGCAGTGTTTGAACCTGCACTTCAAGCAAGTTTATTGTATGTTTCAAAATATATTTCTGTAAAACCTGCAAGTGAAATTCCTACAAATGTTAGTACTCAACTTTACAATAAGTTTATAGAATTAAAATCAAAAGCAAGCGATTTACAAAATGATATTATTAAATTTAATATCCGTGGTGATAATTTCAAAGCAGATGGTGCTATAGAAGCCTCTTTCTTGAATTCACTTTTGCAAAATTATTATCAACTTATCATAATTGCTTGTGATTTTAGTGAAAAGTTTATAGAAGTTGCTAATGAATATATTCTGTTAGATGCACCAGATAATGCTACTGGTAGAGTGGCTACTGGTAAAATTGAAAGATTTTATCTCGAAAAATTAACTCAAAATGCAATTAGTTATTCAAAAGGTTATTTGTCAACTTTTTATAACCAAAGTTTAATGCAAAGCGGTCAAGAAGTTTATACAAACGCTAATACAATTAAAGTTTTAAACGACTCTTTAAAATTATATTATGCTAATCAACAAAATCTTGAAGATTTCGAAAAGAAATATGATAGTGGCGAAATGAATGTTTTGGAAAAAAATGTTGTACAAAGTTATAAAACAGCACAAGATTATCAAGAAATCTTTGATTTGGGTTATGCTTCATTTAAAAATAGTTATCAAAAAGTTGATAATATGATTATCGACCCAAATGAAGAATTTGACCCAAATAGTAATATTCAAGCACATAAACAAATTATTAAACAATATTTAGGTAATGAATACGTAAATATGGCAAATTTTGCCAACGAAATCTTGAAAAAAGTAAGTCTTTTATAAAAAATATAACAAAAAATTTGACAAATTTGCAAAAAATTTGCATTTAGGTATTTACAAATAGTACAAGTTGTGCTATACTACTAATGTAGCTAGTTAGACGGTTGAATTCGCAAGAATTAGGAAAGTCCGAGCACAGTAGGGCAATGGTGCAAGATAACGTCTTGTGGAGGCGACTCCAAGGATAGTGCAACAGAAATAAACCGCCACTAACATCTGCTTTTGTGTTTTTTTGATATTTATATCATACCTCCTATTTTTTCACATTAGTACATTTAGTGGTAAGGATGGAAAGGTGGCTCAAGAGACCACCGGTATTGCGGAGACGTGATACGCTATGTAAACCCCACCTTGTGCAAGATAAGGGAGTTAATAGAGTTGCCCGCTCTATCCCGACATACATCGCTTGAGCTTGTTAGCAATAGCAAGCCTAGATAGATGACCGTCCTAGACAGAACTCGGCTTATAGACTAGGCTACATTAAGCACGCTTTATGCGTGCTTTTTTGTTAAGTATAACTATAATTAAAAAATAAAAGGAAATTATTAAAATGAGAGAACAAAGATTAATTCAATATGATAAAGATATTATTAGTGGAAGATTTAAAAAAGAACAAATTGAAAATTTGTTTAAAGATATGAAAGAAGAATGCATAGCAAATGGCAGAAACCATTTAATATACAATTTGGCGTATGACTTGCTTTACATTAAACCTTATATAGCAGAATATTTTAATTGCGAGGAAGATGAAATTTGTCTTTATGATTATATTGCAGGAAATACATTAGATACAGTTTGTCCTTATAAAATTATTTTAGGTAATGCTAATTT